>NZ_JBHJSJ010000013.1:19100-200200 GCF_042268845.1 Kitasatospora sp. NPDC056273
TTTTGCCGCGCGGTTCCCCCTTTGGCGCCCGGTCTTGGCGGGCCGGGGGGCGGTGCGCCCCCGGGCGGGGTTCGCCCGGGGGGGGGGGGCCGCCCGCTGCCCGCCCGCGCGCCCCGCCACCCCGAACCCGCTTGCCGCTCGCGTCAGTTCCGCGCCGCGAGACCGTTCGCCCAGAGGTAGTCGACCTGGCTGCGCTCGTTGCCGTCGGGGTACGGGTTGGTGCAGGACGGGCCGGGGCCGCCGCCGGACATCAGCTCGCTGCACGGGCCGGAGTAGTCGTCGGGCAGGCCGAGCACGTGGCCGGTCTCGTGCGCCACCACGCGGAGCGAGCTGTACTGCTGGTTCTGCTGGTAGTCGAGGAAGACGTAGCCGTGGCCGTGGCCGTCGGTGCTGGCGTAGGAGCCGCGGCTGTCGTTGCCCTCGTAGTACGAGAAGTCGCCGCTGCCGCTCGCCGCCTGGAGCTGGACGTTGGTCTCCGAGCTGTTCCAGATCTGCGCGGCCTGGGATATCTGGCTGGTGAAGGAGGGCGCGTTCGCGGTGTCGTAGGTGACGGTGACGGTCGCCAGGCCGGGGTTGGCGGCCTGCTTGGCCTTGGCCGAGGCCATCACGGCCTGGAAGAAGGCCTGGTTGTTCGCCGCCTCCGCGGCCGAACCGGCGTACGTCGTGGCGGTGTAGCCCTGCACGGCCGGGGCGGTCGGCGTCGCGGCCGCGGCGGCGGTGGTGGGCAGCACGGCGAGGCCGGCCGCGAGGGTCAGGCCCAGGGCTGCGGACAGCACGGATCGCTTCATGTGGGGACTCCGGTTTCGCGGTGCGCCGGCTCGCCGGGGCCCGATGGGGGCCGGGCCCGGCCGGGGCGCACGGTGGGGGCCGCCCCGGGCGGTGGCCGAGGGGCGGGTTGCTGCCCCCGAGCTTCGACCCGGGCGGGGCCGTCGCGGATGATGCCAACCGGCGATAGCACCACCGCATAGCGGCCCGGTGCCGTCGTGCGGCGCACCGGCCGATCCGTCGGCCGTTCAGCCGGTCGGTCCGTCGGCCGGCCCTTCGGCATGCCTTGAATGCCTGTCATGTCCTTGGCGAAGGGGTGCGACGGCGTCTATGCTCCCGACGTGGAGCTCGACGTGAGACACCTCCGGGTGCTGTGCGCGATCGCCGACAGCGGCAGCCTCCGCAAGGCCGCGCTCCAGCTCGGCATGACCCAGCCCTCCCTCACCACCCAGCTGCACCGCATCGAACGGGCCATCGGCGGCACCCTGTTCACCCGCGAGCAGACCGGCAGCCGGCCCACCGCGCTCGGCCACTCGGTGCTCTCCCGGGCCCGGCCGGTGATCACCGAGATGGCCGCCCTGGTGGCCGCCGCCCGCCAGGAGGCGCGGGACTCGGCCGGCCCCGGCCGGCAGCGGCGGCTGCGGATCGGCAGCGTCGGCAGCCGGGCGGTCGCGGCCTGGCTGCGCCGGGTGCACGAGCGGCTGCCGGACACCGACACCACCATCCACGTCGACATCTCGGCCAGCGCGCTGCTGCGGATGGTCGCCGCCGACCAGCTGGACGTGGCCTTCGTACACGAGTGCGAGGGCTTCCCGCTGCGGGTCCCGCCGGACGCCGAGCACCGGGTGCTGATGGCCCGGGAGCCGCAGTTCGTCGCGCTCGCCGCCGGGCACCCGGCCGCCGCCCGCGACGTCGTCCACCTGGCCGACCTCGCCGAGGACACCTGGATGGTCGACCCGACCGCCGACCACGAGTACGCGGCGATGCGCCGGGTGTTCACCGAGGCCGGGCTCAACCCCCGGGTGGTGCAGGTGCGGGACAACGCCACCGCCGCCGAGCTGGTCGCCTCCGGCGAGGCCGTCCGCCCCTGCCAGCCCACCTCGCTGCCCGGGCCCGGCACGGTGGTCCGCCCGGTGCACGGGGACCCGCTGGCCGTCCGGCTGCTGTTCACCTGGCGTCCGCGCGTGCTCAGCCCGCCCGCGCTGGACGCGCTGTACGGCGAACTGCGGGCCGCCTACCTGGATCTGGCCAAGGTCAACCCGGCCTACCTGGACTGGCTGGCGCGGCACGAGCCGGTGCTGCTGGGCCGGGTCGGCTGACGGGCTGTTCGGACAGGGCGGTTCGGACTGGGCGGTTCGAACTGGGCGGTTCGAACTGGGCGTGCCCCGTGGACCGGTACGCCCCGCGGATCAGTAGGCCCGGCGGGCGCCTGCCCGCCTGCTCTCCCGGCCGTGGACCAGCACGCCCACCGCCACCATCAGCGCGCAGACCAGGCCCGCCGCGAGCACCCCGGAGCCGCCGAGCGCGGTGCAGGCCAGCACCAGCGCGGCCCCCGCCGGCGCCACCGCCTGGGCCGCCGCGCCCCGCTTGGTGTGCCGGGAGTGCAGGAACCAGACCGTGACCAGGTAGAGCGCGGTGGGCACGGTGACCGTCGCGGTGGCGGCGGTCTCGGAGATGTGCGCCTGGTGCACCGCCGACTCCACCGCCACCTCCAGCCCGGTGCCGATCGCCGCCGCCGAGGCGAACACCAGGTAGTGCCCGTACCCCCAGACCAGCGCCTGCCGGTTGGAGCGCAGGTGCTCGTGGACGGACCGGGCGAAGTAGATCCACCAGGCCGCGAAGCAGATCAGCAGCCCGCCGGCGGCCACCGGCACCAGCCGGCCCAGTTCCTCGTGCTCGTCCACCGCCGACTGCACCGCGACGGTCGCCGCCGCCACCGTCTCGCCGAGCACGATCAGGGTGAACAGCCCGTACCGTTCGGCGATGTGGTGCGGGTGCCAGGAGGTCCGCGCCCGCAGTTCGGCGACCACCGGCACGGCCAGCTCGCACAGCACCCCGACCGGGATGACGTACAGCCGGACGTCCTGCGGCAGGAACAGCACCACCACCCAGCCGGCCTGGCAGAGCGTGATCCCCGCCGCGTAGCCCAGCGCGACCCGGCGTGCCGGGCCCCGCTCGCCGGCGGCCGCGCGCAGCCACTGGGTGACCATCGCCAGGCGCATCACCAGGTAGCCGACGATCCCCAGCGTCAGGTCCTGGGTGGCGAAGATCCGCGGCACGCCGGCGGCGAGGATCAGCACCCCGGCGATCTGCACCAGCGTGGTGATCCGGTACGGCACGTCGTCGACGTCGTACGCGGAGGCGAACCAGGTGAAGTTCATCCAGGCCCACCAGATCGCGAAGAAGGCCAGCACGTAGCCGCGCAGGCCGTCGCCATAGTGCCCGGCCGCCAGCGAGCCGGCCAGTTCGCGCCCGGCCTGGCCGACCGCGACCACGAAGCAGAGGTCGAAGAAGAGCTCCAGCGGGGTGGCGACCCGGTGCGGCTCGTTCCGGTCGCGCGGGACCATCCGGCGCACCGGCGGCGGATCGACGGGGTGGCTGGGGCGTGCCGTCGCGGCGGGGTCACTGGCCATCGGAGCTGCTCCGGGGAGTCGGGAGGAGGGCGGGGGGACCGTCCCGCGCATCCTGGCAGCGGCCCCGGCCCGGCGCACGCACCGGCGCGACGGCTCTGCACGCGGGCGCGACGGCCGTGCACGCACCGGCGCGGCCCGGAAAGGCCGCGCGCCCCCCGGGTACGATGGCCCCGTATGTCCCCTTTTTTCCTTGCCGTCAGCCGTAGTTGACGCTCCGGTGCGCGAACCGGGTGACAGCGCGGCGGGTTTCCGGGCGCGCCCCGCGCGCTGCGTCGCGAGCGACCGGAGCGCCGCTAGATTCTTCCCCGGTTGGAAGAGCGCGGGCCCTGCCGGGCCCCACGACACGGGTGGCGTGCGGGCAACGCGGAAGGTCAAGGCGGGTGGCGGGATTGCGGGGGCGGCGGAGCCGATCCCCCCGCGTCCGCGCCACCGGCCTCGTGATCACCGCGCTGCTCGCCAGCGCCTGCCGTGCGGCCCGCCCCGCCCCGGCGGCGGCTACTTCTCCCAGCCGAGCTTGCTGTAGTCCTCCCCCGCCAGACCGAAGGCCCCGTAGTTGGCCAGGCCCTTGCGGGTCGCCACCACCTCCGGCCGCTGGTAGAGCTCGACGGTGTGGCCGAGCTCCCAGATCTTCGCGTCCGCCTGGTTGTAGAGCTTCGCGGCCTCCGCCGGGTCGACCGTCCCGGCGGCCTTCTTCAGCAGCTCGTCGATCTCCTGGCTGCCCAGGCGCGAGGGGTTGCTGAAGCTGTTGTCGCCCACCGGCAGCCGGAAGTTGGTCAGGCTCTTGGAGAGCGGGAAGGAGTCGGTGTTGCGCCAGCTCGCGATCTCGAACTTGCCCGGGTTCACGTACTTGGTGAAGAAGTCGTTGGCGGGCACCTTGTCCAGGCTGACCTTGGCCCCGGCCGCCTGCCACATCGCCACCGCCGCGGTGGCCAGGTCGATCTGGGCCTGCGGGGTGGAGTCGTTGAGCACCCAGTGCAGTTCCAGCGGCCGGCCGTCCTTGGTGCGCGGCTGACCGCCGCCGGCCTCCTTCCAGCCCGCCTCGTCCAGGAGTTTCTTGGCGGCGGCCAGGTCGAACCTGGCCCAGTCGCCGGAGGTGTCCTGGTACCCGGTCTGGTTGGGCATGAAGATGTGGTTGCCGAGCGGCTTGAACTCCACCGGCACGCCGTTGTTGGCGATCTTGATCAGTGCGGAGCGGTCCAGCGCCTTGCCGAGCGCCTGCCGGACCTTCCGGTCGCTCAGCGCACCCGAGCCGCCGAAGGAGATGTGCACCTCGTCCCACGGACTGGCGCTGCGGATCACGGTGTCCTTGGCGTCCTTGAGCTGCCCGTACGCGGTGGCGGTGCCGGCCGCGGCGTAGTCGATCTCGTTGTTGAGGTACGCCTGGGTCGTCGCCGACTGGGACATCACCCGGAAGGTGACCTTGTCGACCTTGGCCCTGGTGCCCCACCAGGCCGGGTCGGGGACGAGGGTCAGGGTCTGCGCGGTCTTGTCCGCCGTGCCGACCTTCAGCGCGCCCGCGGTGATCGGGATCTTCTCCACCCAGCCCTTGTTGAAGTCGTCCGGGGTGGAGATCCCGGCCGCCGGGATCAGCGGGCGGAACAGGTTCTGCCAGTCGGCGTACGGCTCGGCGAAGGTGACCTTCACCTCGGTCGGATCGGCGCCCTGCTCGACCGCGGAGATCTGCTCGTAGCCGGACGGGTCGGAGACGTTGTACGCCGGGTCCTTGCCACCGGCGGCCTGCCAGTCGGCCTTGAAGTCCAGGTAGCCGAGCGGCTTGCCGTCCGACCACTTGGCCTTGGGGTTGAGCCGGTAGGTGACCACCTGCGGCGAGGTCGAGGTGACCTTGGCGTCCACCAGGTAGTCCGGGTCGGGCAGGAAGCTGCCGGCGGCGTCCGTGGTGAAGAGCGAGGGCTCCAGGTTGCGCATGATCGAGACCGCGGAACCGTAGTAGCCGTCCACCTGTAGCGGGTTCCACTGGGTGATCCACTGGTAGAGCGGGAAGCGCACCTCCCCGCCGTCCTTGACCTGGTCCAGCGGCTTGGGGTTGAGGTCGTTGGCGCCCGGGCCCGGCGGCTCGCTCTTCGCCGCGTTGTCGGCGGAGCCGCCCCCGCCCGAGGTGCACGCGGTGACCGCGAGCGCGACGGCGACGGCGAGCGCGGCGGCCCGGCCGAGGCGGCGGGCCGTGGTGGAAGCGTCCATGAGGGTCCCCCTGGGATCGATGACGGGAGTTGGGGCGCGAGAGGTGTGACGGGGCTTGAGCGTGGGCAGCCAATTCGGCACCGGGCGAGCAGAAGGTAACAGCGGATCAGATCCGCCACCAGGGGGAGGAGGGCACACCTGATCGAAAAGTCACACGCGGCAACACGGGCGCAACACCGCCTCAGTGCCCGGGTGCTTCACTCTGACCTGGGCTTTCCCAACTCACCGACCAGTCAAGCCATCTGACGATCCGCCGAACCCTGCCAACCGACGCCCCGAACGGGCCCGGACCGGAGGCCCCCACCCGATGCCCACCAGACGCGTCGGCCCCACCCGCACCGTGACGGGCGGCCGTTGATGCTCCGCTTCCTGACGAAGCGGCTGAGCTACTACGCGGTGCTGCTGATCGCCGCCGTCTTCCTGGCGTACGCGATCTCCGCGACCGCCCTGCAGCCGCGCACCTACTTCGACGCCAAGGTCCCCCGCCCGGCCGTCGAATCGGTCGAACGCCAGCTCACGGCGCTCAACCTGAACGACCACACCCCGGTCGTCGAACGCTTCGGCCACTGGGCCGGCGGGCTGCTCCACGGCGACCTCGGCCGGACCATCCACGACACCCCGGTCACCGACGACTTCGGCCGCCGGGTCTGGGTCTCGCTGCGGCTACTGCTGCTCGGCAGCCTGCTGGGCATGGTCCTCGGCGTCGCGGCCGGAGCCTGGAGCGCGGTGCGCCAGTACCGGATCTCCGACCGGCTGCTCACCGTGCTGTCCTTCGTGCTGCTCTCCACCCCGGTCTTCCTGGTCGCGCTGTTCCTCAAGAACGGCGCCATCGCCGCCAAGGACGCGGCCGGCCACGACGTCATCCCGTTCACCGGCTACGAGACCCCCGGGCTCACCGGCGGCCTCGGCACCCACCTCGCCGACTGGGCGCTGCACCTGCTGCTGCCCACCATCTCGCTGGCCCTCGGCGGCCTCGCCACCTACAGCCGCTACCAGCGCGGCACCATGCTCGACGTGCTCGGCTCCGACTACCTGCGCACCGCCGAGGCCAAGGGCCTGACCCGCGGCCGGGCGCTGCTCAAGCACGGGCTGCGGACCGCGGTGATCCCGATGTCGACGATGTTCGCCTACAGCTTCCTGGGCATCTTCACCGGCGCGATCTTCACCGAGACGATCTTCGGCTGGCACGGCATGGGCGAGTGGCTGATCCAGTCGATCAACGAACAGGACGTCAACTCGGTGGTGGCGATCAACCTGTTCACCGCCGTCGTCGTGCTCGTCTCCGGCTTCCTCGCGGACACCCTGCACGCCGCCCTCGACCCGCGCGTGCGGTCCTGACCGGAGGAGAGCCGAATGACCACCACCGTCGCCGAGCCCTCCGCCCCGGCCACCGCCCCCCGGGGCACCGGCCGCGGACGGCTCGTCCTCAGCCGGCTGCTCGCCGCCCGCGGCGCCGTCGCCGGGGCCGTCATCGTCCTGCTGCTGTTCCTGCTCGCCTTCGGCGGCGCGTACCTCACACCCTGGGACTACGCCGCCCCGGACTTCTCCGCGCTGCACCAACCCCCGTCCGCCGAACACTGGTTCGGCACCAACGGGGTCGGCCAGGACGTCTTCGCGCAGACCGTCCGCGGCCTGCAGAAGTCGCTGGTCATCGGTCTGCTGGTGGCGCTGTTCTCCACCGTGCTGGCCTCCGTCGTCGGCGCCTGCGCCGGCTACTTCGGCGGCTGGACCGACCGGGCGCTGATGTTCCTGGTGGACCTGATGCTGGTCTTCCCGGCCTTCCTGATCATCACCATCGTCTCGTCCCGGCTGAAGAGCGCCGGCTGGATCGCCTTCGTCCTGCTGCTCGCGCTGTTCAACTGGATGATCACCGCCCGGGTGGTCCGCTCGATGACCATCTCCCTGCGCGAGCGCGAATTCGTCCGCGCCGCACGGTTCATGGGCGTGCGGCCGCTGCGGATCATCAGCCGGCACATCCTGCCGAACGTCGCCTCCTTCCTCATCATCGACGCCACCATCGCGGTCGGCGGCGCCGTGATGAGCGAGACCGCGCTCTCCTACTTCGGCTTCGGGGTCAAGCCGCCGGACGTCTCGCTCGGCACCCTGCTCGCCGCCGGGACCGGCGAGGCCCCGGTGTTCCCCTGGCTGTTCTACTTCGCCGCCGGGCTGCTGGTGCTGTTCGTCCTCGCCGTCAACCTGATCGGGGACGGGCTGCGCGACGCCCTCGACCCCACCTCCGGGACGGCGCCCCGCCGTTCCCGGTCCGCCCGCCGCTCCCGGTCCACCCGCCGTTCCCACCGCCCTGCCAGCCGTAGGAAGCTCCCGTGACCACCACCGTCGAAACCCCGCTGCTCGCCGTCCGGGACCTGCGGGTCGACTTCGCCGGGCCCGACGGCCCGGTCCCCGCCGTCCGCGGGGTGGACCTCACCCTGCGGCGCGGCGAGACCCTCGGCATCGTCGGCGAGTCCGGCTCCGGGAAGTCCGTGACCGCGCTGTCCGTGCTCGGGCTGCTGCCCGGCACGGCGCGGGTCAGCGGCTCGGTGCGGCTGGACGGGCGGGAACTGGTCGGGCTGCCGGGCCGGGAGCTCGCCGCGATCCGCGGCCGCCGGATCGCCATGGTCTTCCAGGACCCGCTGTCCGCCTTCACCCCGGTCTACCGGATCGGCGACCAGATCGCCGAGGCGGTCCGCGTCCACCAGCGGGTGGACCGGGCCGCCGCGCGCCGCCGGGCCGCCGAACTCCTCGACCTGGTCGGCATCCCGGCGCCCGACCGGGCCCTGGACAGCTTCCCGCACGAGTTCTCCGGCGGCATGCGGCAGCGCGCGATGATCGCCATGGCGGTCGCCAACGATCCCGACATCCTGCTCGCCGACGAGCCCACCACCGCCCTCGACGTCACCATCCAGGCCCAGGTGCTGGACGTGCTGCGCACCGCCCAGCGGGAGACCGGCGCGGCACTCGTCCTGGTCAGCCACGACCTCGGGGTGATCGCCGGGGCGGCCGACCGGGTCGCGGTGATGTACGCCGGACGGGTGGTCGAGACGGCCGGGGTGGACGAGCTCTTCGCGGCCCCGCACCACCCGTACTCGCTCGGCCTGATCGGCGCGCTGCCCCGGCTGGACGGGCGCGGCGGTCCGCTCGTACCGATCCCCGGCACCCCGGCGCCGATGGCCGAACTGCCCCCGGGCTGCCCCTTCGCGGCGCGCTGCCCGCTCGCGGAGGAGCGCTGCACGACGGCCGAGCCCGCCCTGGAGGGTACGGAGGAGCACCTGTCGGCCTGCGTACGGTCGGCGGAGCTCGCCGAGCGACGGCCCGCGCCCGCCGAGGTCTACCCCGTTCCGGAGCTGCCGCCGGCCGCCGCCGGCCCCGTCGACCGCTCCACCCGGACGCCGGTGCTGTCGGTGAGCGGCCTGGAAAAAACGTTCCCCCTCCTCAAGGGCACGGTGTTCAAGCGCAAGGTCGGCGAGGTGTACGCGGTGGACGGCGTCGACCTGGACCTGCGGGAGGGCGAGACCCTCGGCCTGGTCGGGGAGTCCGGCTCCGGCAAGTCCACCACCCTGTTCGAACTGCTGCGGCTCGGCGCCCCGGAGACCGGCCGGATCGAACTGCTCGGCCACGACACCGCGACGCTCACCCGGGCCGAGGCCCACCGGCTCCGCGCCCGGGTGCAGATCGTCTTCCAGGACCCGATGGCCAGCCTCGACCCCCGGATGCCGATCGGCGACATCGTCGCCGAACCACTGCTCGCCCAGCGCGCCCCGCGCGAGGAGATCGCCCGCCGGGTGCCCGAGCTGCTGCGCCAGGTCGGCCTCGACCCGGAGCACGCCGTCCGCTACCCGCACCAGTTCTCCGGCGGCCAGCGCCAGCGCGTCTCGATCGCCCGGGCCCTCGCCGTCCGGCCCGGGCTGCTGGTGCTGGACGAGCCGGTCTCCGCCCTGGACGTCTCCATCCAGGCCGGGGTGCTCAACCTGCTCCAGGCCCTCAAGGCCGAACTGGGCCTCTCCTACCTGTTCGTCTCGCACGACCTCTCGGTGATCCGGCACCTCGCCGACCGGGTCAGCGTGATGTACCTCGGCCGGACGGTCGAGCAGGGCGAGGTCTCCGCCGTCTTCGACCGCCCCCGCCACCCGTACACCCGCGCCCTGCTCTCCGCCGTCCCGCTGCCCGACCCCGCCGCCGAGCGCGCCCGCGACCGCGTCCTGCTGGCCGGCGACCCGCCCCCGCCCACCGAGCGCCGCACCGGCTGCGTCTTCCGCACCCGCTGCCCGCGCTACGCCGCGCTCACCGCCCCGGCGGACCGGGCCCGCTGCGAACAGGAGCGGCCGGCCCTGCTCGGCGCCCCCGGGGCGGACCACCAGGCGGCCTGCCACCACCCGGAGCCGGCGACCCGGGGGCAGTGACAATCGGTGATCACTCGAACACGATTCGGTGGATCCGGTCGGCGGCGTGTAAAGTCTTCGACGTCAGCAAGCGCCGCTAGCTCAGTTGGTTAGAGCAGCTGACTCTTAATCAGCGGGTCCGGGGTTCGAGTCCCTGGCGGCGCACATGGCAAGGTCTCAGGCCGTCCACTCCGGTGGGCGGCCTGAGGCGTTTCCCGGCCGGGTAGGCCTTCTCCCCATGAACTCCCCCGACACCGGCACCCGGCCCCTGGCCGAGGAACTGCTGCTGCTCTGCGCCGACCCGGCGGACGGACGCCTTCGGATCCCCGCCCTCACCCTCTCGACGGCGGTCGCGGGCGCCGTCCTCGCCGAGCTCCAGCTGGCCGGCACGATCACCGTCGACGGGCGCCGGATCACCGGCCACCGGCCGCCGGGCGGCCAGGACGAACTCGCCGCCGCCGTCCTGGCCGACCTCGGGCAGGCGGGCGAGGGCCGGCCCCGGACCCTCGAACACGCGCTGCGCGCGCTGACCCACCCGCACGGCCGGGCGACCCACCACCACCTGGACCGGATGGTCGGGCAGGGCGTGCTGACCGTCCGGAGCCACCGCTTCCTCGGGCTGCCCTACCGCCGCTGGACGGCCGTGCGGCCGGACGCCGGAGCGCTGATCGCCGCCCGGACGGCGGCCACGCTGGCGCGCGCCGGGCTCTCCGGGTTCTCCGGTCTCTCTGGTCCGACTGGTCTCTCTGGTCCGACCGGTGCGGCTGATCCGACCGATCCGGCCGACGAGCGCGACCGGCAGCTGGCCGGCCTGATCGGGGCGGCCGGGCTGGAGCGCCGGCTCTACCAGGGTCCGGACGGCGCCGAGACCCGGCACGCCGTCCGGCAGCTGGCCCGCGACCTGCCGGTCCCCCGGGCCGTGAAGCGGGAGATCACCCGGCGGAGGTCCCAGTCCGGGGGCTGATCCGTGCTCCGGCACCCGCCCACGCGGCCCCCGGCACCCGGGCCGACCGCTCAGCGGGTGTCGAGCACCGCCGAGGCCACCGCGTCCGGGCGGTCGAACATCACCAGGTGCCCGGCCGGGGCGGTGGTGCGGAAGTCCGCCCCGAGCAGTGCCGCCAGCTCCCGCTGCCGGGCCAGCCAGTCCTCGGTGCGGCGGGTCCGGCAGCCGTCGTCGGCGGCCAGCACGGTCACCGGCAGGTCCTCGGCCAGCGGCCGGGTGCGCCGCAGCTCGTCCAGTTCGGCGGCCGTGTCGAGGTAGCGGCCGTTCTCCCGCAGCAGCGCGCGCAGCGCCCGCCCGGTGCGGTAGCAGTGCCGGACCAGCGGCGCCGGGGCGAGGTCCTCGCGGCGGACGGTGGACAGCCGGGCCATGGCCCGGCGGGCGGTCGGGCCCAGCAGGTAGGGCACGGCGAGGGCGGTGGCGGCGCCGGCCACCGCCCGGGCCGCCAGGTCGCGCGCGGCGGGTGCCGGGTAGGGCCGGGCCGCCGCCTCCACGCTGCCGTCCACCAGCACCAGCCCGGCGGTCCGCTCGGGGTGCAGCCGGGCGAAGGCCTCGACGTGGAAGCCCGCGAGCGAGTGCCCGACCACGGTGCAGCGTTCCCGCAGCCCGAGGCCGTCCAGCACCGCCCGGATCCGCCCGGCCTCGCCGGCCGCCGTCGGCGCGGGGCGCCCGGTGGCGGGCTCCCCGGCGCTCAGCCCGTAACCGGGCCGGTCGAAGCGGACCACGGTGCGGTACGGGGTGAGGAAGGGGACGACCAGGTCCCAGTCGAACCAGCTGCTGCCGAGGCCGCCGGAGAGCAGGCAGACCGGGCCACTGCCCTCGGTGCGGACGTGCAGCGGGACGCCGTCGACGCGCAGGAAGCGCGCCCGGTCGACGGCCTCCGGTCCGGCGGTGCTCATGTCGGCCTCCGTCCCGGGGACGGTTCGGTCGGTCGGCGCCGCCCCTCAGTCCGCTCGTCCCCCTCGTCCACCTCGGCGTCCTCGTCCGTACCGTCCGAGCGGGCGACGCCCAGGGCCAGCAGGCCGAGCCAGAGCGCGACCAGCAGCACCTGGAGCCGCTGCCCGGCCCCGAGCGCCCAGGTGCCGCGCCCGGCCTGGAAGGCGGCGATCGAGGCGAGGCTCCAGCCGGTGGCGAGCAGCTCGGCGCCCAGCAGCCAGGGCCCGAACCGGCGCACCGGCGGCCACCAGTGGTAGCGCCGGGCGGCCACGGTGAGCGAGACCAGCGCGGTGAGCGCCCCGGCCATGGCGAGGCTGCTGGTGACCGCGTGCGCGGTGTGGGTGGCGGGGACGAGCCCGGCGGTCTCCCGGGCGGCGCACATCTCGTCGCTGGTGGGGGCGCAGCTGAGCGGCAGCCGGGAGTCGGCGGCGGTCGCGGCGCCGAACAGGGCGAGCGCGGACCAGCCGGCCAGCGCCCAGCGCCGCCGCCGCGAGGCCCCGACCCGCCCGGTGGCGAGGGCGGTGCCGGCGGCGGCGAGCAGGCAGAGTCCGGCGGCCAGGTCGGTGGCCCGGAACAGGCCGCCCAGCGGCTGGTCCTCGGCGGCGAGTTCGCTGATGTACGCCTGCACCGGGTCGAGTCCGGTGCTCAGCACGACCTCCAGCACCCAGGCGGTGTACGCCACGGCGCTGAGCAGCAGCAGGGTGGCGACCGTCGTCCGCGCGGCGCGGTGGCCTGGCTGGGGGCGGGGCACCGTTCCACCCTAACCAGCGGCGAACTCCGGACCAACCGGAAGGAAAGGGGCGGATCGATCGGCCGCCGCCCGGGTCGTTCGCGGGTGCCCCGGGGTCGACCCGGGGGCGGCTCGGCGACGGTTCGGTGATGGCTCGGTGATGGTTCGAGGCACCCCTCGGAACCGTGTATTGTTTTCCAGGTCAGCAGGCGCCGCTAGCTCAGTTGGTTAGAGCAGCTGACTCTTAATCAGCGGGTCCGGGGTTCGAGTCCCTGGCGGCGCACAGACATTTGGGGAGCCTCTCGCAGCAGCGAGGGGCTCCCCGATTTTTTGGCCTCCGACGTCCGTTTTGCGTGTGATGTCGGTCTCGATTGGCGATCCGCCGGAGCTATCCGGCCCGTTCTGCTCGTCCAGGGCAGTAAAACCGGAATCGGGACAAAGGTCCCCAACCGCCGATGTCCCCGTCCGTGCCGGGCTGCCTCGATGCGCCCGCAGGAAAGGCCGCGCTTTGTCCAGAAACGCCCAGGGCGGCCGTCGCACGCCGTCGATCAGTCTCCGGCCGGTCAAACGGCTCAAGCGCTCCGCCGGCCCGGCCGGCGGGTCCGGCGGGTCCGGCGGGTCCGGCGGCAGGAAGCCGCGACGTCCGAAGCGCACCGGCTGGCGCCGGCTGATACCCACCTGGCGGATGACCCTGCTGGGCTTCGGCTCCGCGCTGCTGCTCGGCATCGGTCTGTTCGCCCTCGGGATCGCCCTGGTGAAGGTGCCGGACGCGCACGCCGCCGCCACCGCCCAGAGCAACACCTGGCTCTACGCGGACGGTTCGGTGCTCACCCGCACCGGCCAGACCAACCGGCAGAACGTCTCCCTGGACAAGGTCTCCCCCGCCGCCCAGCACGCCGCGCTGGCCGCCGAGGACCGGAACTTCTACAACGAGGGCGCGATCAACGTCCAGGGCCTGGCCCGGGCCGCGGTCAACACCGCCAAGGGCCAGGGCACCCAGGGCGGCTCCACCATCACCCAGCAGTACGTGAAGAACACGTACCTGAACCAGAAGCAGTCGGTCACCCGCAAGGTGAAGGAACTGTTCATCGCCATCAAGGTGGACGCCACCGAGAGCAAGAACGACATCCTCTCCGGCTACCTGAACACCTCGTACTACGGCCGCGGCGCCTACGGCATCCAGGCCGCCTCCCAGGCGTACTTCGGCATCGACGCGTCCGCCCTCGATCCCGCCCAGGGCGCCTACCTGGCCACCCTGCTGAACGCCCCGAGCGCCTACGACGTCGCCACCGCGACCGCGGCGGGCAAGCAGAACGCCGTCAACCGCTGGAACTACGTGCTCGACGGCATGGTCAAGGAGGGCTGGCTCTCCGCGGACGAGCGGGCCAGGACCGCCTTCCCGGAGGTCCGGGACCCCCAGCCCAACCCGGGCCTGTCCGGCCAGGCCGGCTACCTGGTCGACGCGGCCACCCAGTACCTCACCTCCAGCGGCGTGATCAACGAGACCGAGCTGGCCAAGGGCGGCTACACGATCAAGCTGAGCATCGACCCGGCCCGCCAGCAGGCCCTCCAGGACTCCGTCCAGGCCCAGCTGCACGACAGCCTGAACCCGGACAAGCGGAAGAAGGACGCGGCCGCCCAGGCCGGCGCCGCCTCGGTGGACCCGAAGACCGGCGCGGTCGTCGCCCTGTACGGCGGCGTCGACTACGTGAAGCACTACGTCGACAACGCCACCCGGCGCGACTACCAGGCCGGCTCGACCTTCAAGGCGATCGCGCTGGCCGCCGCCTTCGAGAACAACGCCAAGACCCAGGAGGGTCGCACCGTCACCCCGCGCACGGTCTACGACGGCACCAGCGGCCGGAAGGTCCGCGGCGGCAAGGGCACCCCGTACGCGCCGCCGAACGAGGGCGACAAGAGCTACGGCCAGATCACCCTCCAGCAGGCCACCGACTGGTCGGTCAACTCGGCGTTCGCGCAGCTCGCGCAGGACACCGGGCTCCAGAAGGTCAAGGACACCGCCGTCGCGATGGGCCTGCCCGGCAACACCCCGGGCCTCGACCCGGTGCCGTCCATCCCGCTGGGCGCGGCCACCCCGAGCGTGCTCGACATGGCGGGCGTGTACGCCACGCTGGACAACGGCGGCAAGCAGATCACCCCGTGGCTGGTGCAGTCGGTGGACCGCGAGGGCGAGAACGTCGCGCTGCCCGCGCACAAGACCACCCAGGCGATCAGCGAGGAGACCGCCAACCAGGTCACCTCGATGCTCCAGGGCGTGGTGAGCGACCCGGGCGGCACCGGCTGGCGGGCCAAGGGCCTCGGCCGCCCGGTGGCGGGCAAGACCGGCACCACCGACGACCAGAAGTCGGTCTGGTTCGTGGGCTACACCCCCGAGCTGGTCACCTCGGTCGCCCTGTTCGGCCAGGACCCGGGCAACGGCTCCCAGGTCAGCCTGAGCGGCGTCGGCGGCATCGACGGCGCGGCCGGCGGCCAGTTCCCGGCCCAGATCTGGACCAGCTACATGAAGTCCGCGCTCAAGGGCCAGCCGGTCAGCGACTTCGCCACCCCGGCGGGCGGCGACTCCTCGGGCGCCACCGACCTGCCGACCGCCCCGAGCACGCCGAGCAGCGCCCCGTCGACGGGCGCCCCCAGCGGCGCTCCGAGCACCGGCCCCACCACGGCGCCGGGCGACGGCTCGGGCTCGACCCCGTCGGGCGGCACCGACGGCGGCGCGACCACCGCGCCGACGGCCCCGCCGACCAGCCAGCCCACCACCCAGCCCACCCGGCCGCCCCGGCCCACCTCGAAGCCGACGCAGACCACCCAGCCGACCGCGCCCCCGACCAGCCAGCCGACCGGCCAGCCCACGGGCGGGACGGGCGGGACGGACGCGCTCACGGGGGCGGGCGCCTCGTCCCGGTCCGGGGGCTGACGGGGTCCGATCACCCCGGCCCGTCCACTCGGCCCCGGCCGCCCGCTCTCAGCTGAGACCGGGCGGCCGGGGCCGAGTGATTTCGCCGCCGCGTACGGTGAAGGGCAGGACCGAATGACGGAATGGTGCCTTACCCGATCATTGGTATGACTGTCACAATGCGGCCGTGCACAGATCAACGGCCTCGCCCACCCTCCCTTCGGGCAGAACCCTCGGCCTCGGCCTCGCGCTCGTCTCCGCCTTCGCCTTCGGCGGCTCCGGCACCGCGGCCAAGCCGCTGATAGAGGCCGGACTCTCCCCCCTGCACGTGGTGTGGCTCCGCGTCACCGGGGCGGCGGTGGCACTCCTCCCGATCGCCTACCGGCACCGGGACGCCGTCCTGCGCCGCCCCGGCCTGCTGCTCGGCTTCGGCCTGCTCGCCGTGGCGGGCGTCCAGGCCTGCTACTTCGCGGCGATCTCCCGCATCCCGGTCGGCGTCGCCCTGCTCATCGAGTACCTCGGCCCGCCGCTGCTGATCGGCTACGTCAAGTTCGTCCAGCGCAAGCCGATCACCCGCGGCGCGGCCATCGGCGCCGGCGTCGCGGTGGCCGGGCTGGCCTGCGTGGTCGAGGTCTGGAACGGTCTGAGCTTCGACGCGCTGGGCGTGCTGTTCGCCCTCGGCGCGGCCTTCTGCCAGGTCGGCTACTTCGTGCTCGCCGACGCCGGCCGGCACGGCGACCGCCCGGTCGACCCGCTCGCCGTCAGCGCGTTCGGGCTGCTCGTCGGCGCGGTGCTGCTCACCGTCCTCACCCGGCCGTGGCAGGCCGACTGGAGCCGGCTCGGCGGGTCGGTGGTGATGAACGGGCACACCCTGCCCGCGTTCGTCCCGGCCGCGTGGATGGTCCTGATCGCGACCGTGCTCGCCTACCTGACCGGGGTGATCTCGGTCGGCTACCTCTCGCCGCCGATCGCCGGGGTGGTCGCCAACCTGGAGGCCGTGGTCGCCACCGTGACGGCCTGGGTGCTGCTCGGCGAACACCTCGGGGTGCCGCAGATCGCGGGCGGCCTGCTGGTGCTGACCGGCGCCTTCGCGGCGCAGGCGAGCAAGCCCGCGGAGACGGGATCGGGGACGGGTTCAGGGACGGGCTCGGGAACGGGTTCGGGCTCGGGTTCAGACGCGGGGGCCGACGGCCCTGGAGCCGCCGGGCCTGGGGCCCCCGACCGGGTGGCCGCCGAGCGCGGGATCAGCGGCCGGTCCAGCCGAACCAGTCGAGGTGACTGAGCGGCCACACGACGGCCGACACCGGGCCGACCACGTTGTCCACCGGCACGGCGCCGCCGCCCGGGCCGTGCTGGTGGTACCGGGAGTCCGCGGAGTCGCTGCGGTGGTCGCCCTCGACCCAGACGTAGCCCGAGGGCACCTTCACCGGCCCGAAGTCCAGCCCGGCGCAGGAGTCGTCCCCGGGGTGCAGGTACGGCTCGTCGACCTTCCGACCGTCGACGGTCAGCGTGGCGCCCTCGCACTGCACGGTCTGGCCCCCGGTCGCGATGACCCGCTTGACCAGGTAGTTGTCGTCCTTCGGCGGCACCAGGCCGACGAAGGAGAGCACCGAGCTCACCGCGTTGGTGACCGGGTTCGGGTCGGTCGGCTGCGGCGGCAGCCAGCCCCCCGGGTCCTTGAACACCACCGGCTGCCCCGGCTCCGGCTCCCAGCCGGTCAGCGGCGCCAGCTTGTTCACGCCGACCCGGTCGCCGATCCGCAGGGTGTTCTCCATCGAGCCGGACGGGATGGTGAACACCTGGAACAGGCAGGTCTTGATCAGCAGCGCGACCACCAGGCCGACCGCCGCCATCACCGGCAGCTCGATCCACCACGGCCGGGGACGCCGGCCCGCGCGGCGGTCCGTACGGCCGCGCGAACCGCGCGCCCGACGGCGGGCCTCGGCGCGGCCGCCGGACACCTCGTGGACGTTCGACGCGGAGCCGCTGGGGGCTCCGGCCCCGCTGGGCGTTTCGGGCAGGTTCACCGCCATCGTCGCTGCTCCACCTCTCCGGCTGGGGAAACCTGCACGCTACGCCAACCGTGGAGCCTGACGAAATCGGTCATTTAGCCGCCGCCGACATCGCCGGGTGTCCCAGGGGAGCCCCGGGGGGCGCACCGGGGATCACCGGGGGTCACCTGGGAACGGCCGGGAGGGGCCGGGAACGACCGGGGCCCGCTGCCGGCGGTCCGCTCCGTCTCCGTCTCCGGGTGGGGTGCGGGCTCTGGGCGCGGGGCCTCCGGGCGTGCGGGCTCCGGCCCGGTCAGGCGCGGGCGATGGCCTCGTGGTGGCGGATGACCTCGGCGATGATGAAGTTCAGGAACTTCTCCGCGAAGACCGGGTCCAGCTTCGCCCCCGCCGCCAGCTCCCGCAGCCGCTTGATCTGGTCCCGCTCGCGCGCCGGGTCGGCCGGCGGCAGCTTGTGCTCGGCCTTGAGCCGGCCGACCCGCTGGGTCGCCTTGAAGCGCTCGGCCAGCATGTGGACCACCGCGGCGTCGATGTTGTCGATGCTCTCGCGCAGGCTGGTCAGCTCGGCCCGTACGGCGTCGTCGATCCCCTGGGGCAGAGCGGCGTCGGGGGTCGTGGAGTGGTCCGTCATCGGGGCGGCTCCCGGTGTCTGGAGTGGGCGCCCGACCGTACGCCGGCCGGGCTCGGGCCCGGGCAAATCTAACAGGGCCCCCGCTCCGGCCCCGCACCGTCGAACAGAACCGTCCACGATCCGGACAGGGCCCCGGAGCCGCCCGCCGGCACCGCGCACCGCCTCCCCGCTGCGGCGTGACACGCCGGAGCGGGGAGGCCCCTGCCCGTAGGCTGGGGCACGCATGACCGGAAGTGACCGCTCGAACACTCTCCCTCAGCACTGGAGGAACCGATCGTGGCAACCACCCGCACCGCCCGTACGGCCTGGGAGGGCAACCTCGTCGCCGGCCAGGGCCAGGTGACCTTCGAATCGTCCGGCATCGGCACGTACCCGGTGTCCTGGCCGTCCCGCGCCGAGCAGGCCAACGGCAAGACCAGCCCGGAGGAGCTCATCGCCGGCGCCCACTCGGCGTGCTTCTCGATGGCCCTCTCCCACGGCCTCACCGGCGCCGGCACCCCGCCCACCACGCTGGAGACCCAGGCCGACGTCACCTTCCAGCCGGGCGAGGGCATCACCGGCATCCACCTGACCGTCACCGGCACGGTGCCGGGCCTGGACGAGGCGGGCTTCGTCAAGGCCGCCGAGGACGCCAAGGCCAACTGCCCGGTCAGCCAGGCCCTGACCGGCACCACCATCACCCTCACCGCCAAGCTGGCCTGAACCGCACCCCTCTTCTCCTCTTCTTCTTCACCGCGCCCCTCGGGGACCGGCCGGCGTCCGGCTCCCGGCCGGTGTCCGGCCCGCGGTCGGCGCGCGACCGGTCCGCGTCCGGCGCACGGTCGGCGCCCAGGGGCGCGGCTTCAGCGCACGCGCCCCTGGCGCACATCATGTGATGTGCACCGGGGGCGTCTGCACGTACCGCCATTCATGATCACAAAGCGGGCGAATCACCCTGGCGGCGGTCACCGCGTGTTGCCGTCGCGGCCTATGATCGGCCGCAGCGCCCTGTCCTTCAGGCGGGTCCCCGCGCACCGGCGCCCCACGACGGGCGGCCCCGCAGCGGACCGACTCCGAGGACCACGACAGAGTGCGGAGCCGACCGCCGGGTCCCGACTGGCCGGCCGGACATCGTCAAGCGTCAGCAGCGGACGGGAGCATGCCGTGCCGGGCCAGAACGAGGGGGCCGACGCACACCACCCGGGCGGGCGGCACGAGGAGTCACCGTGCCACCGCCACCTCGCCTCTCCGGTCCTGGAACCGGTCCTCGATCCGGCCCTTGAACCGACCCTGGGACCCACCGCCGGATCAGCCGTCCGACCTGTCGTCGGACATGTCGTCGGACCTGTCGTCGGACCGACCGACGGAACGGGCGGCGGGCCCGTCTCCGGATCCGTCACCGGGCCGGCCGCGGGGCCCGTCACCTCCTTCACCGCCCTCGGGACGCTGACCGAGCCGGAGCCGCTGCTCTGCCCCACCTGCGCGGCCCCGCTCAGCGGCGACGCCCGCCGGGAGCGGGGGCTCACCCGCGGCAGCGGCCGGGAGAGCATCGACACCGACCGGCTGCTGGCGGCGCTGCGGGCCAGCGAGTCCCGGTTCCGGGCCGCCTTCTGCGACGCCGTCATCGGCATGGCCCTGATCGATGCCGAGGACCGGATCATCGAGGTCAACCCCGCCTTCGCCGCCCTGATCGGACAGGGCGTCGGCGACCTGGTCCGCACCCACCTGCACGAGATCATCGACCCGGAGGGCATGCCGGACCGGCTCTTCTCCGAACTCGTCCGCGGCGAGCGGGAACGGTTCCGCGTGGAGAAGCAGCTCAAGCACCGCGAGGGCCACACGGTCTGGAGCAAGGTCACCGTCTCGCTGATCCGGGACGGCGCCGGGGACCCCCTCTACACCCTCGCGCTGGTCGAGGACATCACCGAGCAGCGCCGGCTCGGCGACCGGCTGGAGTACCAGGCCCTGCACGACCCGCTGACCCGGCTGCCCAACCGGACCTACTTCTTCGAGCGGCTCGACGCCGCCTGCCTCGCGCCGGCCGACCAGCCGGGCCCGGTCGGCGCCCCGGACGAACGCCGGGTCGGGGTCTGCTACCTGGACCTCGACGGCTTCGCGGCGATCAACGAGGCGCTCGGCCACCACATCGGCGACCAGCTGCTGATCGCCGTCGCCACCCGGCTGCGGCGCGGGTTCGACGGCCGCGACACCCACCTGGTGGCCCGGATGGGCGGCGACGAGTTCGCCGTGCTGGTCACCGACAGCCTGGGCAGCGAGCAGCTGACCGAGCTGGCCGCCCGGATCCTGGAGGTGCTGGAACGTCCCTTCGACGTGGCCGGGCACCGGCTGGTGGTCACCGCCAGCGTCGGCGTGGTCGAGCGGTCCGTGCACGAGACCACCTCGACCGACCTGGTCAAGGACGCCGACGCCACGCTCTACTGGTCCAAGGCCGACGGCCGCGCCCGCTGGACCCTCTACGACCCGGACCGCGGCGCCCATCAGCTCACCCGGCAGCTGCTCGCCACCGCGCTCCGCCCGGCCCTGGAACGCGGCGAGTTCGCGATCGAGTACCAGCCGCTGGTCGGCCTGGCCGACGGCACCGTGCACGGCGCGGAGGCGCTGGTCCGCTGGCGCCACCCCCGCTACGGGACGCTCTCCCCGGACCGCTTCATCCCGCTCGCCGAGGAGACCGGCGCGATCGTGCCGCTCGGGACCTGGGTACTGGAGGAGTCCTGCCGCCAGGCCCGGCAGTGGCTCGCCGAGTTCCCCGAGACCGAGACCTTCGTGAGCGTCAACCTCGCCGCCCGCCAGATCTGGGACTCCGACATCGTCGCCGACGTCGCCCGGGCCCTCGAACGCACCGGCCTGCCGGCCCGGCTGCTCCAACTGGAGATCACCGAGAGCGCCCTGCTCGGCCCCGGCGGCCGGCCCCTCCAGGCCCTCCAGGCGCTCGCCGACATGGGCGTGCGGATCGCGATCGACGACTTCGGCACCGGCTACTCCAACCTGGCCTACCTCTCCCGGCTGCCGGTGCACGTGCTCAAGCTCGACGGCACCTTCATCGAGGGCTTCCGCGAGCCCTCCCCGACGGACCGGCCCGGCCGCCCGGAACTCGGCTCCCGCCGCAGCGACGCGGACGAGCAGATCGTCGGCGCGATGGTGCAGCTCGCCCACACCCTCGGCCTGACCGTCACCGCCGAGGGCATCGAGAGCGCCGCCCAGGCCGAACGCCTGCGGCTGACCGGCTGCGACACCGCCCAGGGCTGGTACTTCGCCCGCCCCGGCGAGGCCGAACTCGTCGCGGCCATACTCCGCGACGGCCGCCCCGCCCTACAGGGCCGCTAGCCGCAGGGGCGGGCCGGAACGGGACGAGGCCTCGGCCGGCGCCCGCCCGGAGCCAGCACTTCGCCCGCCCCCGGCGAAGCCGAACCGGCCGCAGTGAGCAACAGCCGAGGGCCGGGCGGGCCGACGGGTCGGTCCGCCCGGCCCGCGGTGGTGTGGCCCACCACCGCGTGGCGCTCGGCCCGCGCCCCGGCCGGCCCGGGGCGCGGCGTCGGGCCTCCCGGCGGCGGTCACGGCTGTAGCAGGACCGCAGGCCGTCGGTCTCGCCACAGCCGTCAGGCCGCAGCCGTCACACCGTCGCCGTCAGGCCGTACGCCTCGGCGATCAGGCCGTACGAGCGGAGCCGGGCCTCGTGGCCGTGGATGTGGGAGGTGACCATCAACTCGTCCACGCCGGTCCGCTTGCGCAGGGCCTCCAGCCCGTCGGCGACCCGGCCCGGGTCGCCGAGCACGACGTTGTCGAGCCAGCTGTCGATGAAGTCGGCTTCGACCGGGCTGTACGGGTACTCCTCGGCCTCCTGCGGGGTGGGGATCGGGCCGGGGTTGCCGCGCCGCAGGCGGAGCATGCCGAGGGCCGCGGAGCGGGCGAGGCGCCGGGCCGAGGGCTCGTCGTCGGCGGCGACCGCGCTCACGCCGATCAGTGAGTACGGCTCGGCGAGCACGGCGGAGGGGCGGAAGGACGAGCGGTAGAGGTCCAGCGCCGGGACGGTGTTGGCGCTGCTGAAGTGGTGGGCGAAGGCGAACGGGAGGCCGAGGCGGCCCGCCAGCTGGGCGCTGAAGCCGGAGGAGCCGAGCAGCCAGACCGGCGGGCGGCCCTCACCCTTGGGGACGGCCGTCAGCCGGGCGTACGGGTGGCCGTCCGGGAAGTCTCCGTCGAGGAAGTGGGTCAGCTCGGCGAGCTGCTGCGGGAAGTCGTCCGCGCCTTCGGCGAGGCCGCGGCGCAGCGCCCGGGCGGTGGCCTGGTCGGTGCCGGGGGCGCGGCCGAGTCCGAGGTCGATCCGCCCGGGGTGCAGGGCTTCCAGCAGGCCGAACTGCTCGGCGATGGCCAGCGGGGCGTGGTTGGGGAGCATGACGCCGCCGGAGCCGAGCCGCAGCGTGGTGGTGTTGGCCCCGAGGTGGGCGAGCAGGACGGCGGGGGTGGAGCTGGCCACTCCGGGCATGCCGTGGTGCTCGGCCACCCAGAAGCGGTGGTAGCCCCACTGTTCGGCCCGGCGGGCCAGTTCGGTGGTGGCGGCGAGGGCCTCGGCGGGCGTGTGGCCGACGCCGACCGTGGCCAGGTCGAGGATGGAGAGCGGGGCGGGTGCCGTTCCCCGGGCGGTGCCCCGGATCGCCGTGTCGGCCGCCGGTTCGGCTCCGTGCTCCTGCTGGTCCTCGGTGGTCATCCCGTCCGCCCTCCTGGCTGCCGTCCTTGAGCCGGCCGTCGTGGCCGGCCGCGCGGGCCCGGGTGGTCCGCCGGTCGCTGTCGCCGACCGGGGTCAACCACGGCCGGGGGCTCGCTGTTCCCGCCTCGGGGGTGTCGTCCGGCCACGGTCCGAGTGGGTTTCGGCCATTTCGCACGGGCGTCCGACCGACCGTTCGGCTGACGGAGAGCCAGTGGGCGAACACGGCTGGCGACTTCCCGCCAGCGCCGGAAGTCGCCAGCCCGGGCCCTCGCGACCGGGGGCCGGCGTCCGGCAGGCTTGGGCCCAGAGGCGGACCGCCGGAGCGGGATCCGCACTCCACCAGCAAGATCGTCGGGCTGGACCAGCACCGGACGATCACTGCGAGCCCTCGGCGCGGCACCCCGCCCCGGGGGCTCGTTCGGTTTCGGCGGCCCTCCGCCGCCCGGGTGCCCCTCACCCCGGCCGACCCGGACATACGGCCCGGACACACGGCCCGCCGCCTCGGGGCACGGCCGGAATCAGCACTCGTGATCCATGCCATACCGGGGTGCTTCATGGCATGAAAAGTCGAGGCGCTAGCGTTGACCCCTGCAGCCACCTGCTCCCCCGGGAGGCACGGAGGGAGTAAAGGGTCTTGAACTTCGTGGCCGCGATCGGATCCTCGTGGATCTGCGCGCTGGCGCTCGTCGCCGTGCTCGGGGACGCCCTCCTGCCGTTCATCCCCAGCGGGACGCTGGTCATCCTGGCCGTGCTCAAGACCTCGCAGATCAACGGCGCGCCCCTGATGCTCGGACTGGGCGTGGCGGTGGCCTCCTTCCTGGGCGACCTCCTGCTGCTGAACCTGGCCCGGCGCGGCGCCCCGGTGCTGCACCGTCGGCTCGCCCGGCGCCCGAAACTGGCGGCCAGCGTGACCCGGGTCCAGGAGGCCCTGATCGAACGCCCCCACAGAGCGGCCGCCGCGATGGTGGTGGTCGCCCGGTTCGTCCCGGCCGGCCGGACCGTCCTCGACCTGGCCATCGGCCACTCCCCCGCCCATCCGCACCGGTTCCTGCACTGGTCGGCACTGGCGGCACTGGTCTGGGCCGCCTACATCGTGACGCTGGGCTGGCTGAACAGCCACTGGTTCAACACCGCCTGGCTGAGCCTCGTGGTCTCCTGCGCGGCGGCCACCGCCATCAGCACCGCGATCGCGCGCATGGTGCGCCGCACCCGGCGACTCGCCGCGCTCTGACGGCCCTCCCGGCCGCCTCTCCCCCTTCTCTCCCTCCTTTCCCCTCCCGCCCGGCCCGCCCGGAGCGGCCCCATAGCGGGCTTCGGGCTGCCCGGCCCAGCAAGGGGCAAAAGTTTTCCCAAAAGGGCGACCAACCGGGCCGAACGCTGACGAACTCCGGCGGGGAGCGGACCGACCGGCGGTAGCGTACTGACCGGACCGCACGGGGCGGGAAGCGTCACAGGACGGCAACAGTCGAGGCATCCCCGCAGCCCAGCCGTACGCGCCCGGCGTGTTGAGAGTCGTCAGCGCTCGGCGACCTTGGTGGCCGCTGCGGCGACATGACATGCTAACGGCGGAATATTCATCAATTGCCCGATTTGACCGGTGCGGCCGTGGGCCGCCCTCACCACCGGTATCGGCACCCAGGGGAGACCATGACCAGCATCTCGCGCAGGACGGTGCTCAGCGCAACCGCCGCGACCGCGGCCCTCGGCGCGGTCGCGGCCTGCTCCAGCGGCGGGTCCAGCTCGGGCCAGGGCTCCCCCTCCCCCGGCCCCGGCGGCGCGAGCACCACCCAGGGCGGCAGCGGCGACCCCACCCAGGCGGTGGTGCCCAAGGGCACCCCGATCGGCGACGGTTCCAACGCGGACACCGGCCCGCAGCCGAACCAGCCCAAGCCCGAGAAGCTCAAGCCGGGCGAGCGGCCGCCCCAGTTCGTGGTCTTCTCCTGGGACGGCGCCGGTGGCACCGAGGACGGCCAGTTCCCCCGCTTCCTGAAGCTGGCGGAGCAGCACAAGGCCACGATGACCTTCTTCCTCTCGGGCATCTACGCCCTGCCCAAGGGCAAGGCGGACCTCTACCACCCGCCGAAGCACTCGGTCGGCGCCTCCGACATCCCGTACCTGTCGGACGGCGCGGTGAAGAGCACGCTCAAGCTCGTCAGCCAGGCCTGGCTGGCCGGGCACGAGATCGGCACCCACTTCAACGGGCACTTCTGCTCCAGCCGTCCGGACAAGAACGGCGTCAACGTGTGGACCCCGGAGGACTGGCAGAGCGAGATCGACCAGGCGATCGGCTTCGTCACCCAGTGGCGGACCAACACCGGTTTCACCGATGTCGACCCGCTCCCCTTCGACTACAAGAAGGAGCTGATCGGCGGCCGCACCCCGTGCCTGGAGGGCCAGAAGGCGCTGCTGCCGACCATCGCCAAGCTGGGCTGGAAGTACGACGCCAGTTCCTCGGGCGGCCTGCAGATATGGCCGCAGAAGGTGCAGGACGGCAAGGTCTGGGACTTCCCGCTGCAGTCCATCCCGTTCCCCGGGCACACCTTCCAGGTCCTGTCGATGGACTACAACATCCTGGCCAACCAGTCCGCCGGCAGCACCAAGGGCGACCCGGCCAAGTACGGCGACTGGCGCACCCAGGCCACCAACTCCTACCTGGCGGGCTTCGAGCGCGCGTACAACGGCAACCGCGCGCCGTTCTTCGTCGGCAACCACTTCGAGCAGTGGAACGGCGGCATCTACATGGACGCCGTCGAGGAGACCCTCAAGACCATCGCGGACAAGCCCGACGTCCGGCTGGTCTCCTTCAAGCAGCTCGTCGAGTGGCTGGAGGTGCAGGACCAGTCCACCCTGCGCAAACTGCGCTCGCTCAACGTCGGCCAGGCGCCGGCGGGCGGCTGGGAGAGCTTCCTCGGCACGGCGGGCTGACGCGCCGGGGAACGGCGGGACGGGGCACCGGCGGCGGCCGGCGGGGGTGCGGGCCCCCGCCGGCCGTCGGCGTTCCGGTCTGCGTCCTGCTCGGTTCCCGGTCGGTGTTCCGGGGCGGACCGGCTACCCGGCGGTGAGGGCGTCCGCGAGCAGGATGCGGACGATGCGGTCCGCCCCGGCCTCGCCCCAGAGGATCGAGTAGTGGTTGGTGTCCGGCACCGGCGAGGCGGGCACCCGCTCCGGGTCCAGCCCGGCCAGCCCGATCCGCTCGTGGTCGTAGAGGCCCTGCGGCTCGTCGAACAGGCCGCGCTCGGCCCAGATCAGGTCGGCCGGGCAGGGCAGCCGGTGCACGGCGGTAGCCGCGTCCTCGTCCAGCAGGACCTGGGCGCCGTCGGCCTGCACGGCCTCCAGCACGCAGGAGGAGCGCAGTTCGGGCTCCGCGCCGACCAGGTCGCGCTGGGTGTAGGCGTCGATCCCCTCGGTCCACTCGCCGGCGAAGGCGGGGTGCCCGCGCCAGAACTCCCGGTAGGCCTCCCGGTCCGGGAAGGTCGTGGACAGCCGGGCCAGCGCGGGGCCGAGCACCGCGGCCAGGGCGTCCTCCTCGCGGACGCCCTGCGGCAGCGGGAAGGTCACCGCCCCGTCGACCAGCAGGACGCGGCGGACCAGGTCGGGGTGCCGGACGGCGGCCAGGGCGGTGACCCAGGCCCCCATCGAGTGGCCGACCACCGTGACGGGCCCCGAGCCGAGCGCGCCGATCAGCGCGGCCACGTCGTCGGCGTGCCGGGCCAGGCCGTACGGTCCGGTGACCGAGCGGCTGGCGCCGCGGCCCCGCAGGTCGGGCGCGAGCAGGGTGACCCGGCCGGCGAGCCGGCGGGCGACCTCGTACCAGGCGAGGCCGTTGGCGGTGATGCCGTGCACCGCCACGACCGTCGGGGCCTGCGGGTCCTCGGCGGGCCAGCGCAGGACGGCCAGGTCCCCACCGGGCACGGGGACGGTCAACTCCTCGGGCTTCAGCGGCGACTGGCTCACGCGGGGGTACCTCCGGTGGGGTGGGCGGTTCCGCGGCCGGCCGGCGCCGGGGCGGAACGGCCGGTGCGGGCGGATCGGATGCGGGCAGGCAGTCTAGCCAGGCCGCCGGGCAGCAGGTAGACCACGGCGACGAACAGGGCGCCCAGCAGGAACAGGGGTTGGGAGAGCGGCACGCGCAGCACCGCCGGAAGGTCGGCGACGGCCGACGAGTTGGCGAGGTCGCCGAGCCGGTGGCTCGCCCAGGTGTAGAGGACACCGCCGAGCAGCGGCCCCCAGCGGGTGCCGGAGCCGCCGAGGACGACCATGACCAGGAGCGCGAGCGTGGCGTCCGAGGTGGCGGCCTGCGGAGTGGCGCCACCGGTCAGCAGCAGGTAGACCACCCCGCCCAGCCCGGCGAGTCCGCCGGCCAGCACGAAGGCGACCAACTTGTAGCCGTACGGCCGCAGTCCGAGCACCTCGACCCGGCGCTCGTTCTCCTTGATGCCCTCCCAGACCCGGCCGATCGGGGACTTGACGGCCCAGTGGACCGCGGCGACCGTCAGCACCAGGTAGCCGACGGCGATCCAGTAGAGGTTGGCAGTGTTCTCGATCCCGAGCAGGCCGGAGGGCAGCAGGTCGGCCGGGGCGGACCGACCCTCCTCGCCACCGGTGGCGCCACCGGGGTTGCGCTGGACGAGGATCGAGCCGGCCTGGGCGAAGGCGAGGGTGACCATGGAGAAGCCGATGCCGGTGACCCGCAGGCTGACCGAGCCGAGCAGCAGGGCCAGCAGGACGGAGCAGGAGACGCCGAACACCGCGGCGGCGGCGAACGGCAGTCGCAGCTCCAGCATGCCGAGGTCGGTGGCGTAGAGGCCGGTCGCGAAGTAGAGCGCGTGGCCGAAGGAGAGCAGTCCGGTCCGACCGAGCAGGAGGTCGTAACCGGTGGCGAGCCCGCCGTAGAGGAGGCACAGGGCGAGCAGTTGGAGGCTTCCGGGGCTGCCGAGCGGGCCGTCGAGCAGTCCCGGGACGGGAAGCGCACTGTATGGGGCGACAAGGAGCGTGATCAGCAGAGCGATCGGCCACCAGCGTAGCGCTCTGTGCACGCCAGTCCAGCGATTAGTGACTGGATCACCCGTTCGAGGGATGGCGCCGGACTCGGCCCTGTGTTCACAATGGGTCTCGGCAAGGCCGGTGTCAGTCCCCCTTGCCACAGTGGCGGTGTCGGTGGAGCTGGTGTCAGTCCCCTCTGCTGACATGGTGGTCACGGCAGGGCTGGTGTCAGTCCCCCCTGCCGGAGCGGCGGCGCTGCGGCCGGCCGCGGGGCCACCGGTGCTCGTGATCGGTGTTTCGGCGCTCACGCGAGCCTCCCGGTGAGTCCACGGGGTCGGACGAGAAGCAGCACGGCGAGCAGGACGACGACCGAGAGGTCGCCGAGCCCGGCGCCGGTGTAGTAGTTGGCGAACTGCTGGACGAGGCCGACGCCCACCGAGGCGACGGCGGCTCCGGTCACGGAGCCCATGCCGCCCATCACCACGACGACGAAGGCGAAGATGAGCAGGCCGGTCCCCTGGCCGGGATTGACCGAACCGAAGTAGAGGCCGCCGAGGGCGCCACCGAGGGCGGCGGCCGCCCCGCCGAGGGCGAAGACGAGGGTGAACGCCTTCCGGACGTCGATGCCGAGCGCCGTGACCATCGCCCGGTCCTCGACGCCGGCCCGGACGATCAGCCCGTAGCGGGTGCGGGCGAGGAACAACCGAAGAGCGAGCAGCAGCAGGGCGGCGGCGGCCACCAGCACGAAGCGGTTGACCGGGACGGTCGCCCCGAGCACGTGCCAGGTGCCGGACAGCAGCTCCGGCTGCGGGAAGGGGCGGGAGTCCGCGCCCCAGATCCCCATCAGCAGGGCGGGTACGGCGAGCCCGACCCCGACGGTGGCAAGGATCTGGTCGCGCGGCCGGCTGTAGAGCGGCCGGATCAGGAAGAGCTCCAGCAGGACGGCGGCGGCCGTTCCGACCAGGGTGCCGAACGGCACCGCGAGCCAGAAGGAGAGACCGGCCTCGGCACCGGCCCACCAGGTGGCGTAGGCGCCGATCGAGAGCAGGGCGCCGTGCGCGAAGTTGAGCACGTCCATCAGACCGAAGATCAGCGACAGACCGGAGGCGACCAGGAAGTACAGCGCACCGAGACCGAGTCCGGTACAGAAAAGGAGGACGACAGTGTCCATCAGGGCTTCACCTCGGCGGTGACGACAGGGGTGGCCGGGGAGGCCGGGGCGGCGGCGGGCCGGGGCCCGCCGGCGAGCGGGTGACGGGAGCCGACGCCGAGCAGGCGGCGGGCGGCCTCCTCGTCGGCCAACAGCTCGGCGGTGTCTCCGCGGTGGGCGGTACGGCCGTCGGCCAGGACGGCGCAGGTGCCGGCCAGCCGGCGGACGAGGGCGAGGTTCTGCTCGACCAGGAGGACGGGCACGGCCTCGGCCGCACGCGCCAGCACCTCGGCCACCTCGGCGACGATCTTCGGGGCCAGGCCCTTGGTGGGCTCGTCGGCGATGATCAACCGGTTGCGGTTGAGCAGCGTCCGGCCGATCGCCACCATCTGCTGCTGGCCGCCGGAGAGCGTCCCGGCCAATTGACCGGCCCGCTGCTTGAGTTCGGGGAAGAGCTCGTGGACGAGTGCGTAGTTGGGCTCACCGGCCTCGCCGCCACTCCCGCTCCCGCTCCCGGCAGCGCGCTCGGCGAGGCGGAGGTTCTCGGCGACCGTGAGGCCGGCGAAGATCCCCCGGTCCTCGGGCGCGTAGCCGATGCCATGACGAACGACCAGATGCGTGGGAAGGGAGGAGAGTTCGGAGCCGGAGAGCCGGATGCTTCCGGTGCGCGGCACCAGGCCCATGACGGCCTTGACGGTGGTGGTCTTCCCGGCACCGTTGCGGCCGAGGAGCGCGGTCACCCCGACGGGGGCCACGTCGAAGTCGACGCCGTGCAGGATGTGCAGCCCGTCGATGACCACCCGCAGATCGCGAACGGAGAGGAGGGGTTCGGCAGCGGACGACGGCAAGGACGCGGACGACGGAGAGGAGGCGGAGTGCGCCGAAGGAGCGGGGCGCTGAGCGGAGAACGGAGAGGAGGTCACAACGCCTCACCCAGGTAGGCCTGTTGCACGGTCGGGTCGGCCATCACGGCCTCGGGGGTGTCCAGGGCGAGCAGCGTGCCGTGGTGCATCACCGCGAGCCGGTCGGCAAGGCCGAGCAGGACGTCCATGTGGTGCTCGACCATCAGGACGGTCCGGCCCAGGTCACGGTGCACGGAACGGATCAGCTCGGTGAGGGCGGGCACCTCCTCCGCGCTGACTCCGGCCATCGGCTCGTCCAGCAGGATCAGCCGGGGCTCCGAGACCAGCAGGACGGCCAGCTCCAGCTTGCGCTTCTCCCCGTGCGAGAGCGCACTGGCCAGGGTGTCCGCGCGGTGGGTGAGATCGGTGCGTTCCAGGGTGTCGGCCAGCTGCTGCTCGTAGCGGTCGGCGCGGCGCCAGAGCCGGTACGAGGCACCCGGCCCGGCCGCCGCCTGAGCGGCCAGGCGGACGTGGTCGGCGACGGTCATCCCCGGCCAGAGGGAGGATGTCTGGAAGGTGCGGCCGAGCCCGCGGCGGGCCCTGGCGTGCACCGTCTCGGCGGTGATGTCGGCGCCGTCGAGGTGGAGGCTGCCGTGGGTCGCCGGGTAGATGCCCGAGATCAGGTTGAAGAGGGAGGTCTTGCCGGCGCCGTTGGGCCCGATGAAGGCGATGAACTCGCCTTCGCCGACCGAGAAGGAGACGTCCTCGACGATCGGCACGCCGCGGACGGCCCAGCCGAGCCCGTCCAGACGCAGCACCGGAGAGGAGGACGCGGAGGACCGCGCGGACGAGGTGGACGCGGCGGAGGCAGCCGAGGAAGCGGAAGGAGTCGACGTGGTGCGGGCGGGCATCGGGATCAGCCCGCCATCGGGGTGACCGGGGGTGCCGCCTCGTCCGCGGTCAGGGTCTTCTCCACCGAGGGCTTGGCGGCGGCACCGCTGCCGGTCAGCCGCACCTGGAACATCGGCTGGAGCAGGGCGTGGTCCTCGGCGCGGACCGTGGTCTTCCCCTTCACCCCGTCGAAGCTCCAGCCCTCCAGGGCCTTGACCAGGGCCGAGGTGTCGTCAGCGGAACCGTGGTTGGACTCGACGGCGTGCACGATCATCTGGGCGGCGGTGAAGCCGTCCGGGGTGAAGATGTCCGTCTTCCCTCCGGCGGCGGTGACGGCATCGGTCATGGCCTTCTCCACCGGGGTGCCGGCGGCGCCGTCGAAGTAGTGGTTCAGGAAGGAGATCTTCTCGGCGGCCGGGCCGAACAGCGGGTAGGAGGCGGCCAGGTCGAGGCCGGTCACGACCTTGGTGTCGGCGAACACGTCCTGCTGGTTGAGCGCGGTCCACAGGGCCGAGGCGGTGTCGCCGGCCCAGGCGACGAACAGCAGGTCGGGCTTGGCGGTCTTGGCCTGGGTGGCGAAGGGGGTGAGGTCGGTGGCGCTCGGCGGGGCGAGCACCTGGTCGACCGTCGCGCCCTCGGCGCCGAGCAGCGCCTTCACGGCGGCCACGTTGGCCTGGCCGAAGGCGTTGTCCTGGGCGAGCACGGTGACCTTCTTGCCCTTGGCGTCACCGATGAACGAGGCCGCGGTCTTGATGTCCTGGTAGGACTGGCGGCCGGAACGGAAGGTGTACTTGTTCAGACCGGTGGCCTTGTCGGCGGCGGCCGGGCCGCTGATGAAGAGCACCTTGTTCTGGGCGGCGATCGGACCGACCTGGAGGGCCACACCGGAGGCGGTGGAACCGGCCAGCACCTTGTAGCCCTTGCCGATCAGGTCCTTGGCCGCGGACACCGCCTTGGCCGGGTCGCCGGCGTCGTCCTGCTCCTCGAACTCGATCTTGTGCCCGTCGACCGCGCCGGTGCCCTTGGTCGCATAGCTCAGGCCGGCCTTGAAGCCCTCCAGGTACTGCTTGCCGTAGGCGGCCAGCGGCCCGGTCTTGGAGTACACCAGGCCGACCTTGATCGGGCCCTTCGATCCACCGTCCGCCGCGCTCGTCCCGGCCGTCCCGGCCTTGGCGCAGCCCGAGGCCAGCAGGACGCAGGCCGCGAGGGCGGCGAGCTTCCGGGCCGGGCCGCCGGTCAGGGAGTCGCCCAGGCGAACGCCGGAGGCGGTCCTGGAGGGGTTTGTCGAGCTGCGCATGGTGACCGACTCCTGAAGTGCGGCGGGTGGATGCGGGAACCGTAGGTGTGCGGTGGGAACGGCGACATGTGCCCGGTCGACGTATCAGCCGGTCGGGATGTGGCTCCGGTCGACATACCGTCGGCCCGCCGCCGTCCCCCGGGCGCCCGGGTGTGGCCCGCCGACACGGCTCCGCGCCCACCCATGGGGGTGGCCGCCATGGCTGTGCCCACCCCTGCCCGGTGACGGTGGAGGGGCGCGGAGCCCGTCCGACGGCAGCCAACCCCAGCGGCGTGCCCGACCCCGGTCCGGCCCAGGCAGGACCCCAGCCCGGCCTGGTACGGCCACGGGCTCCGCGCGGCGGCCGAGCCCGCCGGCCGCCCCTCCCACAAGCCCGTCCCACCTGCCCGTCCCACCTTCCCCGGCCGCCGCACCACCCCGGCCGCGCTCCGCCCCTTCCTCTTCCACCCCCTCCGCCCACTCCCTCACGAGGTGACCCCTTGGACAAGGTCCTGGACTCCCCCGCCGACGCCGTCGGGGACGTTCCCGACGGCGCGGTGCTGGCCGTCGGCGGCTTCGGCCTCTGCGGCATCCCCAGCACGCTGATCGGCGCCCTGGTGGACTCCGGCGCCACCGGACTGCGGGTGGTCTCGAACAACTGCGGGGTGGACGACTGGGGGCTGGGCCTGCTGCTGCGGGCGGGCCGGATCGCCCGGATGACCTCCTCGTACGTCGGGGAGAACAAGGAGTTCGCCCGGCAGTACCTCTCCGGCGAGCTGGAGGTCGAGCTGACCCCGCAGGGCACGCTGGCCGAGCGGCTCCGGGCGGGCGGCGCCGGCATCCCGGCGTTCTTCACCCCGGCCGGGGTCGGCACCCAGGTCGAGGAGGGCGGGCTGCCCTGGCGCTACGCGGCCGACGGCTCGGTGGCCCTGGCCTCCCCGCCGAAGGAGGTCCGGGAGTTCGGCGGCCGTCGCTACCTGCTGGAGGAGGCGATCACGGCGGACTTCGCGCTGGTCCGGGCCGAGGTGGCGGACCGGCACGGCAACTGCGTGTTCCACGCCGCCGCCCGGAACTTCAACCCGCTCTGCGCGGCGGCGGGCCGGATCACCCTGGTCGAGGCGGACCGGATCGTCGAACCGGGCGAGCTCCCTCCGGACGCGGTGCACCTGCCCGGGGTGTACGTCGACCGGGTGGTGGCCGCCGACCCCGAGGACCGCCGCATCGAGCGCCGGACCGTCCGCCCCGCACTCCAGGAGGCCTGACCCGATGCCCACCGAGACCGCAGTCCGCGCCACCACCGCCGCCACCGCTCTCGATCCCCGCAACGCCCTGGCCGCCCGCGCCGCCCGCGAGTTGCGCGACGGCCAGTACGTGAACCTGGGCATCGGCCTGCCGACCCTGATCCCCAACCACCTCCCGCCGGGCGTCGAGGTGGTGCTCCACTCGGAGAACGGCATCCTCGGCGTCGGCCCGTACCCGGAGGAGGGCGCCGAGCACGCCGACCTGATCAACGCCGGGAAGGAGACGGTGACGGTCGCCGCCGGCGCCTCGTACTTCGACTCCGCCTTCTCCTTCGGCATGATCCGGGCCGGGCGGATCGACGTCTCGGTGCTCGGCGCGATGCAGGTCTCGGCCGCCGGGGACCTCGCCAACTGGATGATTCCCGGCAAGATGGTCAAAGGCATGGGCGGCGCGATGGACCTGGTGCACGGGGCCCGTCGGCTGATCGTGGTGATGGAGCACACCGCCCGGGACGGCTCGCCGAAGATCGTCGATGAGCTGTCACTTCCCGCAACTGGCCGGGGAGTTGTGGACCGAATCGTCACCGACCTCGCGGTGGTCGACGTGACCCCGGAGGGGCTGCGGGTGGTGGAGACGGCGCCGGGCGTGGACTTCGCCGAGGTCCAGGCCGCGACCGGCGCGCCCCTGCTGCCCCCGCTCTGACCAGCCCGCCTGACCAGCCCGCCTGACCAGCCTGCCTGACCAGCCCGGCCCCGTACGGACGGCCGGATCGCCCCGAGGGGCGGTCCGGCCGTTCCGCTGCCCCCACCGGCACACGACAGCGACCCCGCGAACGGCTCCACGGGCAACTCCGCAACAGCCCTCCACCACCACTGAGTTCCGCGGATCGCCCGGGCCGGAGCGAATTCACCGCATTAGCACCAACGCCCGCCGGATCGGCCGGAAACCGTGGCATCTTCATGCCTGGGCGACGGCGATCTCCCGGACTGGTTGCGATCACCGTTGCGCTCAGGGAGAGTTGAGGCGGCCAAGGATCCCGACGTACCCGGAGGGGAAGCTGGAAAGTGCATCGGGATCCCGGATTCGAGGCCGCCGTACCGACGCACAACCGAACCGGTCGCACACGCCGAATCTGCCGGACGGCCCGGGAACTGCCCGAGAACCGCAGTTCGCCGGGTCTCGTTCCAGCCGGTTCCGGCTGTTCCCAGCTGTTTCCAGCTGATTCCGGCCGGTTCCACCCTGTTCCACCCGGACGGCTCCGAGTCGAGGCAGACCCACGCAAGAGCCGAGCGAGCCGAGTGAACCGAGCGAGCCGCGCAAGGCGCGAACTCCGGGGGGAGCAGCTATGACCACGCCGCCGTTCTCACGACGCAAGGGCGTCGGAACGGCCCACGGGCGAGGTGCCGGGGAGTTGGACGAGGCCGCCCTGCGCGCCCTTCCCATACCCGAAGCCCCTTACGACTACGGCCACTTCAGCCGTCTCGCGGGCCCGGCGTACGACCCGGACGAGGACGACGACCTCGGCGGCGGCGTCTACTGGCCCGAACCGGTCGCACCGCACCCGCCCTCCCCCGACGGACCGCACGACCCCACCGCATACAGCCCCACCCCGTACGGCCCCGCCCCGACGGCCACCCCGCAGAACCCCGCCCCGACAGCCGCCCCGTACGAGCCGCCCCCCGCGGCCCCCTACCGCGTCCGGTACCGCAGCCTGCTGCGCCGCGAGCCGCACCGGATCCGCGCCGCGCTGCTGCTGATGGCCGCCCCCATGGTGGAGGCGGTGCTGCTGGTCTGGCTGCTGCTGCCGGAGCACTGGCCCGAGCGGCTGGACGAGACGAACTCCCTGGTGCTGCTCGGCGACAAGGTGATGATCGGCATCATCGCCGTCGTCGAGGTGTTCCGGCTGGTCAACGTCGTCTCCAACACCCACGCCACGCTGGTCGCCCGCGACCCGGTCCCGGTGACGCCGGAGCCCGGCACCCGGGTCGCCTTCCTCACCACCTGCGTGCCGGGCAAGGAGCCGCCGGAGATGGTCCGGGCCACGCTGACGGCGGCGCGGGCCGTCCGGCACAACGGACCGTACGACGTCTGGTTGTTGGACGAGGGAAACGATCCTGCAATGCGGGAGCTCTGCGCCGAGCTGGGCGTGCGCCACTTCACCCGCGCCGGCCGGCCGCACTGGAACCGGCCGAAGGGCCGGTTCCGCGCCGGGACCAAGCACGGCAACTACAACGCCTGGCTCCAAGCCCACGGCGACGACTACGAGTTCTGGGTGTCCGTGGACACCGACCACGTTCCACTGCCGGACTTCTGCGAGCGGATGCTCGGCTACTTCCGCGACCCCGACGTGGCATTCGTGGTCGGCCCCCAGGTGTACGGGAACTACCGCAGCTCGGGATCGGCCGTCACCAAATTCTCCGAGAGCCAGCAGTACCTCTTCCACGCCCTCATCCAACGCGCCGGAAACCGTTACGGCGCGCCCATGTTCGTGGGCACCAACAACGCCGTCAGAATCAGCGCTCTCCAGTCGATCGGCGGGTTGTACGACTCCATCACCGAGGACATGGCGACCGGTCTGGAGTTCCACCGGAGCCGGAACCCGGAGACCGGAGAACGCTGGAAGTCCGTGTACACCCCGGACGTGCTCGCGGTCGGCGAAGGCCCGTCCTCCTGGACCGACTTCTTCTCCCAGCAACTGCGCTGGAGCCGCGGCACCTACGAGACCCTGTTCACCCAGTACTGGCGGGTGCTGTGGCGGCTGTCGCCCGGCCGGCTGCTCAACTACTCGCTGATGGTGGGCTTCTACCCGATGGCGGCGCTCACGTGGCTGCTCGGCGGCCTGTCCAGCGTGCTCTACCTGGGCTTCGGCGCCTCCGGCGTGCACGTCTCCTCGGAGATCTGGATGATGCTCTACAGCGACGCCGCCGCGCTCCAGCTCCTGCTCTACACCTGGAACCGCAAGCACAACGTGAGCCCGCACGAGCCGGCCGGCTCCTCCGGGGTCGCGGGCATGGTGATGTCGGCGCTCTGCGGTCCGGTCTACGCGGCCTCGCTGCTCCAGGCGCTGGTCCGCCGCCGCAGCCGCTTCGTGGTCACGCCCAAGGGCAGTTCGGCCAGCACCGACCGGCTCGGCACCTTCCGCTTCCACCTGTTCTGGACGCTGGTGTTCGGGGGCGCGATCGCCGCCTCCTACGTCACCGGCTACGACCACGTCGCGATGCGCACCTGGGCCTGGATCGCCCTGCTGCTCACCCTCCTGCCGGTCCTGATCAGCGCCGGCGACGCCGTACGTCGCCGCCGGACCCGCCCCACCGCCACCCTCACCGTCACCGGCGACCCGACGGCGGCCCCGCAGGTCGTCCTGGAGAAGCGCCGCCCGCGCCACGCCCGCGACCCCCGAGCCGCCCGGACCGCCGGACCGGCGCAGCCCGCACCTCCCGCCCCCCGACCCGGACGAACCTCACCCGACCACGCCGACAGCGGCAGACCCTCCCACTGACCGGCACCCTCCCACTGACCGGCACCGCCGCCTGACCAGCACCACCAACCGACCGGCACCACCCACCGAACAGCACCACCCACCGAACAGAGCCGCCCACCGACCAGAGCCCCCGACCGCCTCCCGAGGGGAGCACCCACCGTGAAGATCCACAAGGCCGGCCGCACCAAGCGCCTCGCCCTCGGCAGCACCGTCGCGCTGACCGTGGCCGGGATGAACGCGCCGGCCGTCCTCGGCTTCGCCTCCCAGCAGTACCACCACTACGTGATCAACCGCCCCGAGTACAAGGCGCAGTACGGCCACTGGCAGACCCTGTCGCTGCCCACCGAGTTCCGGGTCAACGCCGTGCACGCGACCGTGCTGCGCACGGGCAAGGTCCTGATCGTGGCCGGTTCCGGCAACGACGAGAAGCAGTTCAACGCGGGCACCTTCAAGAGCCTGCTCTGGGACCCGGCCCGGAACACCTACAAGCTGGTCCCCACCCCGGCCGACATGTTCTGCGGCGGCCACACCTCGCTGCCGGACGGCCGCGTCCTGGTGGCCGGCGGCACCCAGCGCTACGAGAAGCTGGCCGGCGCCGTGAAGAAGGCCGCCGGCATCATGCGGGTGCGCAACGAGAGCCCGGAGCGCGACCGGACCTTCCCCAAGGGCACCGTCTTCGTCTCCCCGAACGGCCACGAGTACGCCAGTACCGCCGCCGTGACGGTCCCGGCCGCGACCAAGGCCGGCTCCGGCAAGCAGACCGTGGTCACCGCCGGCGAGCAGCACGTGTACGTGGAGGCGGTCGGCCCGGGCCAGGACTTCGTCTCCGACTCCCCCGCCCAGTACCGGATCAAGGGCCTGAGCGGCACCGACGCCCACAACCTGTACGGGCAGAGCGAGAAGCTGACCCTGGACAAGCAGGAGTACCAGGGCATCCGCTCCGCCTTCGAGTTCAACCCGGACACCGAGCTGTACGAGCCGGTCACCGACATGGCCCACGCCCGCTGGTACCCGACGCTGACCGGGCTGGGCGACGGCCGGGTGGTCACCGTCTCCGGGCTGGACGACACCGGGGAGATCCTCAGCGGCAACGACAACGAGATCTACGACCCGAGGACCAAGTCCTGGTCCAAGGGCCCCGACCACTACTTCCCGACCTACCCGGCGGTCTTCCTGACCGCCTCCGGCAAGCTCTTCTACTCCGGCTCCAACGGCGGCTACGGCCCCGGCGACAAGGGCCGCGAGCCCGGCGTGTGGGACCTGTCGAGCGGGGCCTTCCAGCCCGTCCCCGGCCTGCGCGACCCCGGCCTCACCGAGACCTCCTCCTCGGTGCTGCTGCCGCCCGCGCAGGCGCAGAAGGTGATGGTGCTCGGCGGCGGCGGTGTCGGCGAGTCGCCGCTGTCCACGGCCCGCACCGACATCGCGGACCTCTCCTCCGCCGCTCCCGCCTTCACCCCGGGCCCGGACCTGCCGGCCGGCGGCACCCGCTACCTCAACAGCGTGATCCTGCCGGACGACACCGTCTTCACCACCGGCGGCTCCAGCGGCTACCGCGGCCGCGGCGACAGCGACCTGCTCAAGGCGCAGGTGTACCACCCGGACACCAACGGCTTCACGACCGCCGCCGAGCCGACCGTCGGCCGCAACTACCACTCCGAGGCGCTGCTGCTGCCGGACGGACGGGTGGCCGTGCTGGGCTCCAACCCGCTCTTCGCGGACAAGGCCGAGACCCAGCCGGGCGGCTTCGAGCAGCGCATCGAGATCTACACCCCGCCGTACCTGTACCACGGCGACCGTCCGGAGGTCGGCGCCGTTCCGCAGGCGGCCCGGCTCGGCGGCGCCCTCGCCGTCGGGACGGCGCGCCCGGAGGCGGTGGCCACCGCCAAGCTGATCCGGCCGAGTTCGGTCACCCACGTGACGGACGTCGAGCAGCGCTCGGTGGCCCTGGACGTCGCCGGACGGACGGCGGACGGCGTCTCGCTCACCCTGCCCGCGAACCCCAACCTGCTGCCGCCGGGCTGGTACATGCTGTTCCTGACGGACGCCGCCGGCACCCCGTCGGTCGCCCGCTGGATCCAGATCACCGCCTGAGCCCGCGCACCGTGTGAACCGCACGACGCACAGGGCCCGAGGTCTGGCGCAGGCGGCCTCAGCGCGCCGCCTGCGCCAGCCCGAGCGCGTACGGCAGCCAGAACTCGCCCGCCCGGGGCTCGCCCCGGCCGCAGTCGCCGTCCGACTCCCCCGGGTTCTTGATCCACAGGTAGGCGTCCACCCCGGGCCGGCCGGTCTCGGTGGTCGGCCGCTCGCCGAGCGCGCGCCCGGGCGGGTTGCACCAGGCGGCGCCGCCCAGCGCCCCGTTGCCGCTGCGGCTGGTGTCGATGACGTAGTTCTTCCCGCCGAGGGCCGCGGAGAGCCTGGCGCCGTAGGCCGCGTTCCGTTCGGTGTCGTAGAAGTTGGCGACGTTCACGGCGAAGCCGTCGGCCGCCGCGATGCCCGACTTGCGCAGGGCGGTGGCCATCTCCTCCGGGTCCTGTGCCCAGCCGGGGTTGCCCGCGTCCAGGTAGACCCGCGCGTTGGGGTTCTTCTTCAACTCCTGGACGGCGAAGGCCAGCAGGCCGTACCGCTCGGCGGCCAGGTCGCCCTTGATCCCGCAGGTGTCCAGGGTGTGCGCGACGGCGTCCGGTTCCAGCACCACCCAGGCCCTGCGGTCGCCGAGGGCCTGGGCGACGCCGGTGATCCAGGCCCGGTAGGAGGCCGCGTCGGGGGCGCCGCCGGCCGAGTACTGGCCGCAGTCGCGGTGCGGGATGTCGTACGCGACGAAGACCGCCGTCCGGCCGGCCTCGGCGGCCCGCCGGCTCACCTGCTCGGCGATCGTCTGGGCGCCCTGCTCGCCGAGCCACTGCGAGGAGGGCTGGCCGGCGATCCGCAGCAGCGCGTCGGCCTCCGCCGTCCGGCCCTGGCCGCGCAGCGCGGTCACCTGCTGGGCGGCGTTGGTGCGGTCGGAGACGTAGAAGGCCTGCCCGGGCAGTTGGGCGAAGCCCGCACCGGCACCCGCCCCCGCGCCCGCCCCGGCGGCGGAGGACACGGACCCGGCTCCCGGCTTCCCGCCGTCCGAACCGGTGCAGCCGGACCCGGCCGCCAGCACCACCCCGGCCAGCAGCGCCCCGACGGCGCCCCGCAACGTCCCTGTCCGCCCCAGCCCGTGCACGTACCGCCCCTCCCCGGCCCCGGTCCGGCGACCGGTCGGCACCAGCTAAGCACACCCGGCACCGGCCGACGGCCACCGGTGGTGAACGCCAAGTGGCCGTGGGCGGACGGGACATCGAACCCGTCCGAACCACGGCCACCACCGGCTGCCGGCGCCCGCCGACCGGCACCCCGGAACGCCCGCGGGCGCTCCGGGCGGAGGCTCAGGCCTCCTTCAGGTTCGGCACCTGCCAGTCGATCGCCTCGGCGCCGAAGGAGTCCAGCGCGGCGTTGATCTGCGAGAACGGACGGCTGCCGAAGAACAGCTTCGCCGACAGCGGCGACGGGTGCGCGCCCTGCACCACCACGTGCTTGGCGGTGTCGATCAGCGGCAGCTTCTTCTTCGCGTAGTTGCCCCACAGCACGAAGACCACCGGCTCGTCGCGGTCGCTCACCGCCTTGATCACCGCGTCGGTGAACTTCTCCCAGCCCTTCGCCTTGTGCGAGTTGGCCTCGTGCGCGCGGACCGTGAGCACCGCGTTGAGCAGCAGCACGCCCTGCTCGGCCCAGTGCATCAGGTAGCCGTTGTCCGGGGCGGGGACGCCCAGGTCGGCGTCCAGCTCCTTGAAGATGTTGCGCAGCGACGGCGGCGTCTTGGTGCCCGGCAGCACCGAGAAGCTCATGCCGTGGGCCTGGCCGTTGTCGTGGTACGGGTCCTGGCCGAGCACGAGCACCCGGACCTTGTCGTACGGGGTGGCCTCCAGTGCGGCGAACTCCTGGCCGCTCGGCGGGAACACCTCGTGCTCCGCGCGCTGGGCCGCCACGAAGGCCGCCAGCTCGGCGAAGTACGGCTTCTCCGTCTCGGCGCCCAGCACCCCGCGCCAGGACTCGGGCAGTTCCAGCCCGCCGCCCTCGCCGGCCTCGACCACGCCCGCCTCGACCGTGTCCGTCACGACATCTACCTCCCACACCGCGGCTGTTGCGCCGCACTCCCTCTTTCACCCCGAACGCTACACAGCCCCACCGACAACGGCCGCCTCCCCGCGGGCACCAGGCGGCCCCGCACCCCGGACACGGAGCGGCCCCGCCCCGGCGACCTGCCGGAACGGGGCCCACGACGAGAACGCGGGGGGAGAACGCGGACGTCAGACCAGCTCGACCAGGTCCGCGATCGACTGGACCACGCGGGTCGGCCGGTACGGGAAGCGCTCCACGTCGGAGGCGGAGGTCAGGCCGGTGAGCACCAGGATGGTCTCCATGCCGGCCTCCATGCCCGCGACGATGTCGGTGTCCATCCGGTCGCCGATCATCACCGCCGTCTCGGAGTGGGCGCCGGCGGTGTTCAGCGCCTCGCGCATCATCAGCGGGTTGGGCTTGCCGACGAAGTACGGCTCGACCCCGGTCGCCTTGGTGATCAGGGCCGCGACCGAGCCGGTGGCCGGCAGCACGCCCTCGGTGGAGGGGCCGGTCTCGTCCGGGTTGGTGCAGATGAACCGGGCGCCCTGGTTGATCAGGCGGATCGCCTTGGTGAGCGCCTCGAAGGAGTAGGTGCGGGTCTCGCCGAGCACCACGTAGTCGGGGTTGTTGTCGGTCAGCACGTAACCGGCCTGGTACAGCGCGGTGGTGAGGCCGGCCTCGCCGATGACGTACGCGGTGCCCCCGGGGCGCTGGCCCGCGAGGAACTTGGCCGTCGCCAGGGCGGAGGTCCAGATGCACTCCTCCGGCACCTCCAGGCCCATGCCGGCCAGCCGGGCGCTGAGGTCGCGCGGGGTGTAGATGGAGTTGTTGGTGAGGACCAGGAAGGGCTTGCCGGACTCCCGCAGCTTGCGCAGGAACTCCTCCGCCCCGGGGATCGGCGTGCCCTCGTGGATGAGGACCCCGTCCATGTCGGTCAGCCAGGACTCGATGGGCTTGCGCTCTGCCACGTAGGTGTCTCCTCGGTCTTGCACAGGTCTGAACGTTCTCGCACATGCCCAGACCGGACACCCTCGGCCGGTCGGGCGCCACAGGCTGCCCCAACTCCGACCAGCGTAGTCGCCCGCACCGCCACCGCGCGGCCCCCGTCCGGCCGGTGGCCGCACGCCCCGGGGCCGGTGACCGCACGGGCCGGGGCCGGTGACCGCACGGGCCGGGGCCGGTGGCCGCACGGTGGCGCCCCGGTCAGGATGACGAGTCGGTCAGGCCGGTCGGGACCTGCCACTCCCGGCGGCGGCCCTTGTTGGTGAGCAGCAGCCCCTCCTTGAAGACCAGCAGCCCCAGTTGGCTCGCCAGTTCGGCGAGCGGCGGCAGGGTGTCGCCCGTCCTGCCGTACCCGAAGTTCGGCAGGGCGGCGGCGCTCAGCCCGAGCTTGGTGAGGCTGTCCGCCGGGGGCACCGCGATGACGTCGGCGGACTTGTCGCCGATCAGGCGCCGGATCAGGGTGGGGCCCGCTCCCGAGGGGACCGGCAGCACCTCCCGGATGAAGTCCAGGACGCCCTTCGTCAGCACCCGTCCGGCTTCCGAGGGCCGCTGCTGGTGGCGGACGATGGCGTCCTTCAGGGCCGCGCCGTCGCCGAACTTGGCCGGGTTGAGCTGCTCGTCGACGCCCAGGACGTGGCCGACCACCCGCCAGATGTGGAAGTAGGCTTCCCGGTCCTCGGGCAGCAGGTCGACGCCCAGTTCGGCGAGGCCGAGCGGGATCAGCACCGAGAAGCTCATCAGCGTGCCGGCCAGGTCCTCCTGGTTGACCGGCACCCCCAGGGCGGCGGCGTCCCAGTCGCCCAGCTGGGAGACGTGGTAGCGCATGGTGGCGTGCAGCAGGCGGACCTTCTGGGCCGACCGGAGCCCGCGGCCGCCCGGCCCCAGGCCGTCGTTGTCGAGGACGTCGACGACGAACTGCGAGGTCTCCATCAGGCGCCGGTACACCCCGGAGGTCAGGCGCTGGGAGCGGACGAGCACCTCGGCGCCGTTGCCGCAGGTGTAGCAGAGCGGGAGCGAGCCGCAGAGCAGGATCGAGGCGATCAGCGGCTGGTAGCGGCCGAGCAGCTCGTGGCCGCGCGCCATCCGCGCCCGGTCCGCCCAGGACGGCAGGACGGCGGACTCCTCGAAGTACGCCTGGAGCCTGGGCGGCAGTCCGGCCGGGACGGCGTCGCTGTTGCGGCCGAAGCCGAGCAGGGTCTGCCGCACCTGGTCCTGCTGTCCGAGCTCGTACGTCTCGGCGATGGCGGCGTCCCCGAGCGGGTCGCCGACGGTGCGCATCCGGTCGAGCAGGTCGTCGGTCCAGCCGTTGGCGGCCATGTGATCCTCCGTCGCAGTCCGTGGGGTGATACGTGCACGTATCGCCGCGTACACGTATCACCGCGCTCCGGGCCGCGGCGGCAGCCTCACCCGTACGAGGGCGCGGCGGCGGGCCCGCCGTCCCGTCGACCGAAACCGGGAGCAACCGGGCGCCTCGTGATTGAGTGGGCGCATGAACCCGCAGACGACTCCCGGTCCGTTCCGCGTCGGCCTGATCGGCTACGGCCTGGCCGGCTCCGCGTTCCACGCGCCGCTGATCGCCACCACGCCGGGGCTGCGGCTGGACGCCGTGGTCACCGCCAACCCCGACCGGCGCGCCCAGCTGGCGCGCGAGCACCCCGGTGCCCGCGCCGTGGACACGCCCGAGCAGCTGCTCGCCGACCCGGACGCGCTGGACCTGGTCGTCATCGCCTCGCCCAACCGCACCCACGCCCCGCTCGCCCGCGCCGCCCTGCGGGCCGGCCTGGCCACCGTGGTGGACAAGCCGCTGGCCGGCACCGCCGCCCAGGCACTGGAGCTGTGCCGGCTCGCCGAGGAGCAGGGCGTGCTGCTCTCGGTCTTCCACAACCGGCGCTGGGACGGCGACTTCCTCACCGCGAGCCGGCTGGTGCGCGGCGGCGCGCTCGGCCGGGTGCACCGCTTCGAGTCCCGCTTCGAGCGCTTCCGCCCCAAGCCCAAGCCGGGCTGGCGGGAGCTGGCCGACCCGGCCGAGGTCGGCGGCACCCTGTACGACCTGGGCAGCCACCTCGTCGACCAGGCGCTCACCCTGTTCGGGCCGGTCGAGACGGTGTACGCGGAGATCGACGTGCGGCGCGACGGCGCGGTGGTGGACGACGACGCCTTCCTCGCCCTCACCCACACCAGCGGCACCCGCTCGCACCTGTGGACCAGCGCCATCACCCCGCTGATCGGCCCCCGGCTGCGGGTGCTCGGCGACACCGCCGGCTACGTCAAGTCCGGCATGGACCCGCAGGAGGCCGACCTGCGGGCGGGCCTGCGCCCGGACGACACCCGCCCCTGGGGCGCCGACCAGCCCGCGCACTACGGCACCCTCGGCACCGACGAGTCGGCGATCCGGCTGCCGACCGACCCGGGCGACTACCCCGCCTTCTACGCGGGCATCGCCGCCGCCCTGGCCACCCCGGGCACCCCGCCCCCGGTCGACCCGCGCGACGCGGTGGCCGCCCTGGCCGTCCTGGAGGCCGCCCGCACCTCCGCCGCCACCGGGACGGCGGTCCGCCCGGGCTGACGGCCGTGCGGCCCGCTTTACCCTCCCTTGACCTAGCCTCCTACGATGGCCGCCATGAGCAACCGGGGGGAACGGCGGGTCACCGCCGACGAGCGGCGTGAGCGCGAACAGGCGTGGTCCACCGAGCAGAAGAAGCGCGAGAAGGCCTGGTCGGAGGAGTTCGAGCAGCGCCGGAAGGCCCGGGAGGCCGAGGACCGCGAGCTCCAGGAGAGCCTGTCGACCACGAGGGAGCGGACGGCCTGGGCCCGCGGCGAGCGGGACGGGTCGATCGGCTACGTCGACGTGACCGGGCCCGACCGCCGCCCCGTACGGATCGCGGTGGTGTGGCTCGGCCGCCTCGGGGCCACGCACAGGCCCCTGCACGCCTACGACCCCATGCGGCACGTCGGCGGCGAAGCCGGCGGCGAGGGGGTCCTCCTGCTCGTCCCCATCGCCGCCGTCCTGGGGCTGAACTTCGGACTCCGCTGGCTGGTCCTCGCCCTGCTCCGCCGACCGCGCTGGGCCGTCGCCGCCAAGGCGGGCGGCGACCGGGGCAAGCGCGGGGGCAACACCGTCCTGCTGCGCACCCGGAACCGGGCGGAGGCCCTGAAGGCCGCGGCCGCCCTGGCCGACCGGGTCGAGCGGGACGGGGCCGCCGCCCTCGGGGCCTCCTGACCGCCGCTCCCGCCCGGCCCTCGGGACCCCCCGACCATCGCCCCCGCCCGGACCTCACACCCCGATGACCTCCACCGCGGAGCCCAGCCCCCGGAAGTCCGCCACGTTGCGGGTGTACAGCGGCAGCCCGTGGGCCGAGGCGACCGCGGCGATCATCAGGTCGATCCGGCGCGGGCGCGGCTGCCGTCCGGCGGCGATGGTGAGGGTGACCAGCGTCCCGTAGCGGGCGGCGGCGGCCGCGTCGAAGGGCAGCGGGTCGAAGTCCGCCATCGCCGCGCCCAGCACCTCCAGCCGGGCGGCCCGGCTGGCCGGGTCGCGGGCCATCGACACGCCCTGCTGCAGTTCGGCGAAGGTGATCGCGGTCAGCTCGGGCACGGCCGGCAGGTCGGAGGGGCTGAGCAGCGCCAGGTCGATGTAGACGCAGGTGTCCAGCACCCCGGCCGGCCGCCGCCGGGGTGCTCTGCGGCGCTCAGCCACGCCGCCGCTCGAACGGGTCGTCGCCGTCGTCGCCCACCAGCTCCTCGGGGCCGAAGTCCTCCTCGGCCTCCTTGCGCATCTGCTGGTAGTCCACGCGCGGCAGCTTCACGTGCCGGGCCACCAGCTCCTCCGCCGTGAGCCGCCGACGCCCGGGCACCGGCCGCAGCTCCGCGACCTCGACCCCGTTCCTGGTGATGTGGAACGTCTCCCCCGCCTCCACCGCGTCCATCACGGCGGCGGAGTTGTTCCGGAACTCCCGCTGGGTAATCGTCTTCACCTCTCCACGGTAGCCCCGTGTAGCCCCGGCGGCTACACCCCGGACGGCCGCTTTTCGCCGCTCCGAGGAGGGGGCCTTCGGGCACGAACGGAATCGGGCGGAACCAGGCGGGGGCGCCAGGGGGACACCGTGGGGGACGTCCCCGACACAGGCGGGAACCCGGGGGCTCGTAGGATCGTCCTGCTGGTACGTCAGGAAGCCGATGGGACACCGGGAGGGGGAGCGCGTCGTGGCCGTTGTGGCGATGCTGCTGGGCCTGCTCCGGGTGCTGACCGGGGAGCTGGTGGCCGACAGCGGGACGCTGGCGTCGGTGGCCGCCGTCGCGGCCGTGGCACTGGTGGCCGGGGCGGTCGCCGGGGCGCTGGCCGGGGCGCGGCTCCTGGGGGCGCGGGCGCCGGCGGCGGTGCGCAGCGGGGTGCTGCGGCGCCGGGCGTTCGGTACGGCGTTCCTTCCGCAGCGTGATCCGGACGCCCGGGGCAGGCGACGCCCCAGGGCGCCGGGAGCGGCCCCGGCGGCCGCGTAGTTCCGTCCGACGTCCTTCCAGGCGTTCTTCCGATCGTTCCTGCCGGACGTTCTTCCAGGCGTTCCCCGTGGCCGTCCTCCGCCGATCACTCATGTCCTGAGACCCCGGAGGGCTCGCTCCACCATGTCCGTACTCGCTGTTCTCGACCCTGCCGTCGCCGTGGCGCACGCCGTCGTCGCCGCCGTCGCCCACCTGGTGCCGACCGCCTTGGCCATCGTCCTGTTCACCGTCGCCGTCCGCTTGGCGCTGCACCCGCTGGCGCGGGCGGCGGCGCGCGGGGAGAGGGCCAGGGCGCGGCTGGCGCCGAAGGTCGCGGCGTTGCAGAGGAAGCACAGGGACCGCCCGGAGCGGCTGCGGGAGGCGCTGGCCGAGATGTACCGGAAGGAGCAGGTGTCGCCGTTCGCGGGGTGCCTGCCGGTGCTGGTGCAGATCCCGTTCTTCTCGGTGATGTACCGCCTGTTCACCACCCCGAACGACCTGCTGGACCACACCCTGTTCGGGGTGCCGCTGGGTCTGCACGTCACGGGCGCGCAGGGCGCCGGGCAGTGGGCGGTGTTCGGGGTGCTGTTCGCCGGGCTGGCGGCGGTCGGGGTCGTCAACTTCCGCCGGGCCCGGCGCACGGCCGCGGCAGCGGCAGCGGCGACGGCGGCTACAGCGGCGACGGCGCAGCCCGCCCCGCAGCCGGGGGCGGGACTGCTGCCGTACCTGTCGTTCGGGTCGGTGCTGTTCGCGGCGCTGGTCCCGGTGGCCGCCGTGCTCTACCTGCTGACGGCCGGCGTCTGGTCGGCCGCCGAGCGGGCCTGGCTGTACCGGGACGGGACGCCGGTGCCGGCGGCCGCGATGATGGGCTGAGGGCCCGGAGGGGCCGTCAGAAGTGGCGCAGCAGCTCGGGGAAGGCCCCGAGCCGCAGCGTCGCCTCGTCCGGGCCGAGTTCAGCGTGCTCCAGCACCCAGGTGTGCTCGTGCGGGATGAAGACGGTGCGCAGGCCGGCCCGGCGGGCGGGGGCGATGTCGGACTTGGGCGAGTTGCCGATCATCCAGGTCCGGCCCGGGTCGAGGCCGAGGTCGGCGGTGAGCCGCCGGTAGGTGTCGACCGACTTCTCGGCGACGATGTGGACGCCGCGGAAGTGGTGGTCGATGGTGGACGCCGTCACCTTGCGCTGTTGTTCGCCCTGGTCGCCCTTGGTGAGCAGGAGCAGCTGGTGGCGGTCGGCGAGGGCGGCCAGGGTGTCGGCGACGCCGGCGATCAGTTCGACGTCGCGGCTGGTCAGCGGGGTGAGCAGGTCGTCGATCCGGGCCTGTTCGGCGGCCGTGGGGGTGCGGTCGTTGAGCCGCTGGAGGCAGTCGGCGAGGCTCTGCCGGAAGACGGTGGCGCCGTAGCCGAGGGTGGCGGAGTTGACGGCCTCGATCTCGTTCAGCAGGGCCCGGGTGCGCTGCTGCTCCTGCGGGGCGGCGACCCAGTCCAGGAAGCCGTCGATGACCCGCTCGAAGAGGACGTTGTTCTCCCAGAGCGTGTCGTCGGCGTCGAAGATCAGGGTCTGGTCGGTGTGCATCCGGTCGCTCTCCAAGGGGGGGTTCAGGCGGACGGCAGCAGGCGGGCCGCGCGGTCGAGGGTCTCACGGAGGTTGTCCTCGGTGGTCCGCCGCTTGGCCTCCTCGACGGTGAGCCACTCCAGCGGGGACGCCGGGTTCTCCGGCCGGGCCTGCTCCGGGGTGGCGGTGGCCAGCAGGAAACGCAGGTCGGCGTGCTCGTGGGCGGGTTCGGCGGGCGAGGCGGGGACGGGCACCACGGCGAGGTGGACGAGGGCGGGGCCGGGCCAGGGGGCGAGGTCGGTCAGGCCGGTCTCCTCCAGACCCTCGCGCAGGGCGATGTCCAGCGGCCGGGTCTCGCCCGGGTCGCCGTGGCCGCCGACGTGCAGCCAGGCCTGCTGGCGGACGTGCCAGCGCAGCAGGACGCGGCGGGTGGGCGGGTGGACGATCAGCGCGGAGGCGGTGAAGTGCAGCGGGAAGGTGCCCCTGTTCCAGGCTTCGGCGACGCCGAGGAGGCGGCGGGCGCGCTCGTGGTCGGCGGTCTCCACCGGGCCGCGCGGACGGTGGTCGGCCAGCAGTCGGGCCGGGTCGGGGCTCTGGGACGGGCCGCCCGTGGTCACCATGGGTCTGCGCTCCTCGTTCCGCGCCGGGACCGCGGACCGCGTCAACCGGCGTGCGGGGGCGGGCAGTCGGGCCCGGGGCTTCGGGTTCCGGCGAACCCGCGCAGCCTAGCCCGGGGGCGCTCGGGCGGCCCACCGGTTTTCACCGCGGGCGCTCCGGCGGACGCCCGCGACGCTCGCGCGCGACGTGAGCACCGGACGTTCCGACGACGGACACCTCCCGTACCTCCGGCGGCATGCCACCTGGTCCGGGCGTTCCCCCGGAGGCCGTAGCCTGTGGTGATCGTTTTCGGGACAGGTGGAGGGATGTCGTCATGGTGGCTGCTCCGGCGCTCGCCGAGCTGCGCGAGGTGTGCCAGCCGCAGGCCAAGCTTCAGAGCCGCAACGGCGAGCACTGGGCGGGCCGGATGTACATGCGGCGGATCTCGCTGCGGACCACCCGGCAGCTGGTGCGCACCTCGGTGTCGCCGAACACCCTCACCTGGGTGATGGTGGTGTGCGGAGTCGGCGGCGGCGCGGCCCTGCTGATCCCGGGCCCGGCCGGTGCGGTGCTGGCCGTCGTGCTGTTCCAACTGTTCCTGCTGTTCGACTGCGTGGACGGCGAAGTGGCGCGCTGGAAGCGCCAGTTCAGCATGGCCGGGGTGTACGTGGACCGGCTCGGCGCCTATCTGGCGGACGCCGCGCTGATGATCGGTGCGGGTGTCCGGGCGGCGCGCGGCGGGTCGGAGCTGTGGGTGTCGGCGGGTCTGGCGGCCGCGCTGGGCGTGGTGCTGCTCAAGGCCTCGACGGACCTGGTGGACGTGGCCCGCGCCCGCAGCGGGCAGCTGCCGGCGACCGAGGAGTCGACGCAGCCGCGTTCCCAGGGCATCGCGACGGCCCGCAAGGTCGCCTCGCTGTTCAAGATCCACCGGGTGACGAACGGCATCGAGGCCTCGCTGGTGCTGCTGGCGGCGGCCGCGGTGGACGCCGGGCTCGGGAACCTGGACGCCACCCGGTGGACGCTCGCGGGCATCACGGTGATCACCTGGGGCATGGTGGTCGCGCACCTGGCGTCGATCCTGTCCTCCTCGCGGCTGCGCTGATCCGGGCGGCGCCCCGGCCGCCGGGTGACGGGGCGAGGCGCCCTGCTCCCGGGGGCCGAGGCGCCCCTCCCCCGCCCGGGGGAGCCCCCGGCGCCGGGCCCGCCGCCGGGGGGACGCGGCGGGCCGGGGCCGCGCGGAAGGGTGGGGGCATGACGACGCCCCGGCCCGCTGCCGCCGCCTCCACCGCCGTTCCCGCCGCGCCCCGTTGGGCCGTGCGCGCCGCCCACCTCGCCGCCGTCACCGCACTGCCGGCCGGGCTGTGGCGGCTCGGGCTGGTGGCGGGCTGGCACGGCGGGTACACGGAGGCGGGCTACCGGGCGATGGGCCTCACCGGGTGGGGCGCGGTGTGGCCGGTCTTCCTGAGCCTGTTCACCGAGGCGCTGGCGCTGCTCACGATCGGGCTGGTCCGCCCGTGGGGCACGGTGCCGCCGCGCTGGGTGCCGTTCCTCGGCGGCCGCCCGGTCCGCCCGCGTGCGGTGGTGCTCGCGGCCTCGCTCGGCGCCGTCGGCCTGGCCCTGCTGTGGACGCCGTTCGTCGGCTGGTGGGCCCTGCCGGGTACGGGCATGACCCCGCTCGGCCACACCCTGGTCGGCTTCCTCTACCTGCCGACCGTCGCCTGGGCGCCGCTGCTGGCGGCCGTCACCGTGTCGTACCACCGCCGCCACCGGGCGCCGTCAGCGGCGACGACGCTCCCGCGGACGGCCTGAACCACAGCCGGGCAGGCGTGTGACGCGGATCACGGCAGCGCCCGGGGCCCGCCGGACAGGACCGGGTGTGGAGCAATCGATACGGGCGCGGATCCGCGCCGGGGACGCCGAGGCGTTCGGGCAGGTCTTCGAGGATCACGCCCGGGCGGTGTACCGGCACGCCGTACGGATGACCGGGGACCGGACCGTCGCCGAGGACGTGGTCTCGCTGACCTTCCTGGAGGCCTGGCGGCTGCGCGCCCGGATCACCCCCGAGCGGGAGGACGGCGCGGAGAGCCTGGCGCCGTGGCTGCTGGGCATCGCCGGGAACGTCATCCGCAACACCCGCCGGGCGGCGCGCCGGCACCAGAAGGCGATGGCCAAGCTGCCGCCGCGCGAGGTGGTGCCGGACTTCTCCGGCGAGCTGGCGGGCCGGATCGCCGACGCCGAGGAACTGGCCGCCGCGAAGGCCGCGTTGGAGCGGCTGCGGCCGGCCGAGCGGGAGGTCTTCGCACTGTACGTGTGGGAGGGGCTGGACCACGCGGCCGTCGCCGAGGCGCTCGGCCGCCCGGTGGGTACGGTCCGCTCCCGGCTCTCGCGTGCCCGCGCCCGACTGCGGGAGCTGACCGAGCGGGAGCTGGCAGCGGCGCGTTCGGCGCGGGCGGAGCAGCGGGGCGCGCCGCCGGCGGAGCAGCCGGGCGCGCCGCGGCCGGGGCAGCGGGCGGGCCACCGGGCGGCGGAGACCGCGCAACGCCCGGGCAGCACCGGACAGGTACCAGGTGACCGCACCCCCGCGGTCCGGCCGACCAAGGAGACGATCCGATGAGCGCCACCCCCCGGCACCGGTCCGAACAGGCCGATCGGGAGGAGCTGGCCCGGCTGCTGCCGGCCCCGGCCGCTCCGGTCCTCCCCCGGAGCCGCCACCTCCTGCTCAAGGAGCACCTGTTGGACAGCATCACCGACCCGGACGGCACCCCCGACACCCCTCGGCGCACCGCCCCCCGGCGTACCACCCGTCGACGCGGCCTGCTCCTGGGCGCCGCCCTCCCGCTGGGGCTGGCCGCCGCGCTGACCGGGGTCCTGCTCACCACCGGCACCGACGGCTCCGCCCCCGGCGGCGACGACAGCGGACGGTCGCTGGGCAGCAGCAGCGGTGTCGCGTACACCCTGGAGAGCGAGGAGGAGGTGGTCCGGCTGACCATCCTCGAGGACTACAAGCCGGTGGACGTGGACCAGTTGCAGCGCGACATCGACCGGTTCGGGATCCGCGCCCGGGTCTACCCCGGCGAGCCGGGCTGCAAGGCCCGCGAGCCGAAGCAGCCCTCCCACGTGGACCTCACCGCCGGGTGGGACATCGAGCACGGGCCCGGGGAGCCGCTCGTGCTGACCGTCCACCCCCGTCGGCTCCCGGCGGGCACGGAGATCTTCATCTACCTGCCGCTGGCCAGGACTTCGCCGGCCAACAGCTCCCGCGAGATGCAGGCCGGACTGATGAAGTCCCCGGGCCCTTCCTGCATGCCGGCCAAGGAGTACGTCAACCCGCTGGCGAGCCTGTACCCGACCCCGCCGGCGAAATGACCCGGCCCGGCCCGTAGGCACCCGCCCCCTTCCGTGGAACCAGTCGGACTACATATGCAGTCCAACGACATATACAGTCGTCCGACAGTCGACAGAAGGGGGCGCGCCCATGCCACCCCGCACCACGACCCGGCCGAACCCGACCCGGCCCGACCCGACTCCGCTCGCCACCGGTCGAAGCACCGCCCGAAGCACCGCCCGAACCGCCGTGCGTGCCACAGCCGCCACCGTCCGCGCCGCCGTCGTCCGGACCGCCGCCACCCGGCCCGCCGTCGTGCTGCTCGTCGGCTACCTGGCCGAGCTGCTGTTCCGCCTCGTCCTCGTCCGGTCCATGGACTTCCCGTCCGTCCACCCCGACGAGGACTCCTACCTCGCCGAGGCCCGGGTGCTGGCCAGCGGCTCGCCGACCGAGATCCCGGTCGGCGTGGTCATCCCCGGCGGCTACCCCCTGCTGATCTCCCCCGCGCTGCGCCTGGCCGACGACCCGACGACCGCCTACCACCTGGTCATGGGCGTCAACGCCGCCGTCAACGCCCTGGTCTTCCCGCTCGCCCACGTCGCGCTGCGCCGCCTCGGCCTGGACCGCCGCCTCTCGTACGCCTTCGCCGCCGCGACCGCGCTGCTGCCGCCGGTGGTCTTCTACTCGCAGTTCGCGCTGACCGACGCCGTCCTGCCCGTCCTGGTGCTCGCCTGGCTGCTCTGCCTGCACGGCTGGCTCGCCGACGGCCCGCCGCGGCGCCGCACCTGGCACGCCGTCGGGGCGGGGGCGTCGGCCGGCTACGCGATGGCGGTGCACGACCGCGGCGGCGTGGTGGTGGCGCTGACCGCCGCCGTCCTGCTCGGCGTCCTGCTGCTGCGCCGGGCGCCGTGGCGCGCCACGGCGGCCGGGCTCGCGGCGCTCGGCCTCGGCGTGGTCGGCGCCGAGCTGCTGTCGGCCTGGCTGCACGCGCGGTTCACCGTCCCGGACAGCGACGTCGGCGGCTCGCTCTGGAAGGGCCTGACCGATCCGGGCGCCGCCGTGCAGACCCTCGCCCGGGCGGCCGGTCAGATCTGGTACTTCACCGTCTCCACCTGGGGCGTCGGCGGGCTCGCCGTCGTCGCCTGCCTGTGCGCGGTGTTCGACCGCCGCCGGCCGCCCGCCCTGCGGACCACCGGCGGCGTGCTGGTGGCCCTGCTGTTCGGCACGGCCGTGGCCTCCGCCGCCGCCCTGCCGCTGGACGGCCGGGTCGACGACTGGGTGTACGCCCGGTACACCTCCTACCTCGTCCCGTCGGCCTTCGTCGCGGGCGTCGCGGTGCTCGCGCGGTACGGTCGCCGCGCGCTGGTCCGGACGGCGGCGGTCGCGGCCGGGCTCGTCCTGCTGCTCGCCGGGGTCGTGGCGCTGGCGGCCGGCGAGCGGCTGCACACGTCGATGTTCATCCCCTGGACCCTGCCCGACGTCTCGTTCCTGGCCGCGGACTGGGGCCGGATCGACCTGCCCCGCACCTGCGCCGCCGTACTGGTCCTGCTCGGTGCGGCGGTCCTGGTCCGCCACGCCGGGGGCCGCCGGGTGCTCGGGGCGCTCGGCGTCTCGCTGGCGCTGTTCGCCGCCTTCGCCACCACGACGATCACCGCGCAGGTCGCCCGGCCGCACGCGGAGGGCCGCGAGGGCCTGGCGACCGGCTTCACCCGCGCCGCCGGGATCACGGCGGACGACAACGTGGTGTTCGCCTGGGACGTCGACTGGTCGCTGCGCGCCGCCCAGACCTTCGAGGTCTACCGGGGGCGGGTCTGGTCCCGCGACCCCCGCTGGCAGCCCGTCCCGGCGGAGGCGAACGTGATGGTCCTCCCGCTGCCCGGGGAGGGGAGGCCGCCGGAGGCGTACTGGCCGGGCCACCCCGCCGACTGGTACGTCGAGCGCTTCGACGCCCGGCAGAACTGGGCGGTCTGGCACCGGCGTTGAGCGCCCCGGTGTCGCCTAACCCGCCGCACCGGCGTGGGCGACGGCGGCGGCGTGGGCGGCGAGGACGGTGTCGAGCAGCCCGGGGAAGCGCTGCTCCAGGTCGACGGTGCGCAGGGCGGAGAAGCGCCGGTTGGCCTCCTCGCGCTGGACGATCAGGCCGGACTCGCGCAGCACCTTGAAGTGGTGGCTCAGGGTGGAGGGCGCGACGTCCACCGGGAAGGTGCCGCAGGCCCGTTCGGGCTCGGTGCGCAGAACGCGGACGATGGTCATCCGGGTGGGGTCGGAGAGCGCGTGCAGGACGTCGAAGAGGTCGATCTCCTCGGCCGCGGGGTGGGCGAGCGCCGGTCGTCGGCGGGTGCTGCGGGGCATAGGTCGACCTCCCTGATCTGCGATGTTCGACATCCATGGAAATGGCGTGGTACCACTGTCCCGCGCCAATTTCGTCGTTCGTCGAACATCGTAGTCGAGGGGGCCCGACATGCGTGCGCTGGTGATGACCGCACCCGGTGGAGCGGAGAACTCGGAGGTCCGGGAGGTCCCGGTACCGCACCCCGGACCGGGCCAGGTGGCGGTCGACGTCGCCCACGCCGGACTGAACTTCGTGGATGTGATGACCCGCCGCGGCGACGCCGCGTACGCCGCCGAGTGGCCGTACCGGCCCGGCAAGGAGGTGTCCGGTACGGTCCGCGAGCTCGGCGCCGGGGTCACCGGCCTGGCGGTGGGCGACCGGGTGGTCGCCGCGCCGGTCGGCGCCGGGCTGGCCGAGGTGGTGGTCGCGGAGGCCGCGCTCACCGTGCCGCTCCCGGACGGGGTGGCGCTGCGCGAGGCCGCCGCCGTCCCGCTGGGCCTGGCCACCTCGATGCTGCTGCTGACCGACGCGGGCCGCTTCACCGCCGGGGACACCGTCCTGGTCCACTCGGCGGGCGGCGGAATCGGCAACGCCGTCGCCCGGCTCGTCCCGCTGCTCGGCGGCGGCCGGCTGATCGGCACGGTCGGCCGACCGGAGAAGGCCGCGGCGGCGCTCGCCTCCGGCTACGACCACGTCTTCGCCCGCGGCACGGCCGACGGACCGGGCGCCGACGGACCGGGCGCCGACGGTAGCGGTAGCGGCGAAAGCGGCAGCGGCGGCGGACCGGCCGAGGCGATCCGCGCCGCCACCGGCGGCCGGGGCGTCGACCTGGTGCTCGACCCGCTGGGCACCGCCGCCCTCGACCTCGACCTCGCCGTGGCGGCGCCCGGCGCGCGGATCGTGCTGTTCGGCAACGCGGGCGGCGGCGCCGTCGCCGACCTGCCCCCGCTCGGCCGCCTGATGGCGGGCAACCTGACCGTCACCGGCTTCAGCCACCGCGGCCTGGCCGCCACCGCCCCCGAGCGGCTGGCCCGCGCCGTCCGCCGGGTCCTCGACCTCCTCGCCGACGGCGGCCTGGACCTGCCGGTCACCGAACTGCCCGGCCTCGACGCCGTCCCGGCCGCCCACGACGCCATGCAGGAGGGCCGGGCGACCGGCAAGTACGTGGTGCGCGTCGGCGGTTGATCCCGCACCCGCGGGTACGGCAACGCGCCCTGCACGGGAAGTCGACTCCGCCGACTTCCCGTGCAGGGCGCGCTACGTCACTTCACCGGGCGGATCAGCTCGCGGACCCGGCGGAGGAGGCGGCGGAGGAGGCGGAGGACGCGGAGCCGGCCCGGCCGGTGGCGGTGGGCGCGGTACGGACGGAACGCTTCAGAGCCATGTGCATGACAGGACTTCCCTTTCGATGAGGAGGGGACGGGAGTCGCCCGCGACGACGCGTCAGCTCAGCGGCTTGCCCGGGCACCAGGCGTCGCCCCAGGCCGTCGTCTGGACGCAGTGGTGGCCGTCGTGCACGCCGCCGGGTTCCGTCAGCGTCGCGCCGTCGAACACGGAGGCGCCGGCCGGAGCCACCCCGCCCAACCAGGCGGCGGCACCCAGCGCGACCACGGCCAGTGTCCGCGTCACGATTCCTCGCATGACGACAACTCCCATCACTTCGGGGACGGTTCCACACGTTCCGGGCGTTTCCGCAGTTCCTGCCGCATCGCCCGGTCCGTGCTCGTCACCCTGCCAGGCGGCGGATGGCCACGGCATCCCCCGCAGGGGATCATGAGCCTGCCTGGCAGCTTTAGGAGGCATGCGATGCACCCCGTGACCGGCCCCGACCCGACCGTCCCCGACCCGACCGCCGACGTGCCCGCGCTCGACAGCGCGGCCGTCACGCTCTACCGGTGGACGGTGGTGCACGAGCGCCTCACCCCGGCGACCCTCGCGCAGGCGGCGTCGGAGACCGACCTGACCCTGCCGGAGTGCGAGGCGGCCGTCCGGCAGCTCACCGGGGCCTGCCTCCTCCAGGAACTGTTCCCCGACGACCGCCGCACGGACGGGACCCGTACGGACGCGCCCCCGGTCGCCTGGCAGCCCGTCAGCCCCCAGGCCGCGACCGCCCAGCTGCTCTCCGCCCGCGACACCGCCCTGCGCGCCCGGGAGGAGGCCCTGCGCGAGCAGCGGCGGATCGTCCAGCAGCAGCGCGACGGCCTCGCGGCGCTGGTGCCCGTCTACCTCCAGGCCCGTCAGCACGCCTTCCCCCAGGGCACCATCGACCGCCTGCCGGACAAGTTCGCGGTGCGCTCGCTGCTCGCCGACGTGATCGACTCCTGCCGCAGCGAGGTGCTGGTCTCCAAGCACGGCGGTTCGTTCTCCCCGGCCGCCCTGCGCGAGGCGCTGCCGCGCGACCTGGCGCTGCTCGACCGGGGCGTCCGGATGCGCAGCCTCTACCAGCACGCGACCCGCTTCGACCAGCCCACCCGGGTGCACGCCGAGCAGCTCATCGAGGCCGGCGCCGAGATCCGGACGCTGCCGGAGGTGCTGCCGCAACTGATCATCGTGGACGGCTCGCTGGCCCTGCTGCCCGCCAGCTCCGGCGGCGCCCTGATCATCCGCGAGCCCGACCTGCTCTCCTACCTGCTGACGGTCTTCGAACGGGACTGGGAGAACGCGGCCCCGTTCGCCAGCGGCCCGCAGGCCGCGCACGACGTCACCAAGACGATGAAGCAGAGCATCCTGGTGCTGCTCGCGAAGGGCCTCAAGGACGAGTCCATCGCCCGCCGCCTCGGCATCTCCCTGCGCACCTGCCGCCGCCACGTCTCGGACCTGCTGGACGGCCTCGGCGCGCACAGCCGCTTCCAGGCCGGCGTGGTCGCCGAACGGCTGGGCCTGACCTCGCACCCGGTCCCGGACGCCCCGGCCCCCGACGAGGAGCCCGAACCGGCCCCGGCCTGCCCCGCCTGCGGCGGCCCGCTGACGGCCACCGCCCCCTCCCCCGCCGGCCCGCGCCCCGGCGGCCGCCCGCCCCGCTACTGCTCGCCCCGCTGCCGCTCCCGCGCCTACCGCACCCGGCAGCGGGAACGCGCGGACGGCGTCACGTAACCCCCCGGCGGCGTGACGTAACCCGGGATGCGCCCGCGAACCGGGCCGGTGGAGTCGGGCCGGTGGAGTCGGGCTGGTGGAGTCGGGCCGGTAGCCGCCCGGGCATAGCCCCGGGCGCACCGGTGTCGGGGGCGGGCATGACCAAGGTTCTGGTGATCGGCGCAACCGGCAGTGTGGGCAGGCACGTTGTGGCCTCGCTGGTCGAAGGCGGCCACGAGGTGCGGGCGTTGGTGCGCGACGAGGCGACGTCCCGGCTCCCGGCGGGCGTCGAGGCCGTCCAGGGCGACCTGACCCGGCCCGAGAGCCTGGAGCCGGCGCTGGCCGGCGGGGTGGAGGCGGTCTACCTGATGTGGCCCGGGCTGCCCGTGCGGCCCCGGGTGGTGGAGCTGATCGCCCGGCACGCCCGGCGGGTCGTCTACCTGTCGACGGACGTGGCGGACCTCGCCGACGACGAGCCGGCCGTCGTCTTCCACCAGGAGATCGAGCGGCTGATCCGGCGCTCGGGCCTGGAGTGGACCTTCGTCCGGGCGATCGACTTCGCGGGCAACCTGCCGGCCTGGGCCGACCAGGTGCGGGAGGGCGTGGTCCGCCGGCCGTACGGGCGGGCGCGGCGATCACCGGTGCACGAGCGGGACATCGCGGACGTCGCGGTGCGGGCGCTCACCGAGGACGGGCACGGCGGCGCCGCGTACGTGCTCACCGGCCCGGAGTCGCTCTCGCACGCCGAGCCGGCCGGGATCATCGGCGAGGAGCTGGGCGTCGCGGTGCGGTGGGAGGAGCTGCCGCCGGAGACGGCCCGCGAGGAGCTGACGGCGGCCTGGGGGGAACGCCGCGTTCGTGGCGGCCCGGCTGCGCGCCTGGGAGTCGTTCACCCGGGAGCCGGAGCGGGTGACCGGCACCGTGCGGGAGGTGCTCGGGCGTCCGCCGCGCGATGTCCGCAGCTGGGTGCGGGACCACGCGGCGGACTTCCGCTAGATCGGCCCGGGCGGGGGTCAGTACCGGACGGCCTTGACCACCACCGGCAGCAGCGTCCGGTCGGCCGGCTGCCTGCTGAAGGCGACGGGCTCGGCCGTGCCGTTCGCCGGGACGTTCTCGGCGCCGACGACGGCGCTGTCCACGGTCTTGCCGCTGGTGTCGGTGAAGTCGACCTGGACGGCGTAGGAGGCCGCTTCGAGCCCCCGGTTGCGGATCGTGACGACCACGGCGTGCAGGCCGCCGGTGTTCTGCCGGTTGATGCCGGTGATCGCGACGTCGTTCACCGCGTTGCCGCCGTCCGGCTCCCCGCTGAGCACCGAGGCGGCCTTCTCCCTGGTCGTCACCTGCTGCGCCGAGACGGAGGCCTCGAAGGCGGAGGCCGCCGCGGCCTTGGAGGCGACGGACGCCGCGGAGGCCTCCGAGGCCGAGGCGATGGCCGCGGACGCCGAGGCCAGCAGCGACTCGGCGGCGGAGGCGACGGCGGAGGGCGGCTCGCCGGAGAAGGCGCCCGCGTTGGGCGGGGTGGCCGTCGCCGAGCCGGCCGCCGTGCCCGAGGAGCTGCTGCTGCAGGCCGCGAGCACGGCGACGCCGGAGGCCGCCACGATCAGCGCGACCGTCCGCTGCGGCGTCCACCTCCGGCCCGGTCGGCGGTGGCTGGGGGGACTGTGGAGTTCACGCACCGAGGGATCCCTCTCCTGGTCGGTGTTCGGCGGCCGAGGGGCCCGTACGTCCCCATGCTTGGCAACATCCCGCTCCACAGCGACAGCTCCTGACCCGTCCGAGTGGCCCGGGCCCCCGGCGGAACGGCGGACTCGGGAAAGACGAATCGCCCCGGGCGCGCGAGCACGGCGCGCCCGGGGCGGGGCTTCGAGGACCGGCGGAGCTCAGGCCTTGGCCTGGTCCGCCTCCTCGGCACCGGCCCCCGCCGGCACCGGAACGGAGCGCAGCCGGGACGCGGGCGGCGCGGGGATGACGGCGGCGACGGCGGCCGCGATCAGCGCGACGCCGCAGCCGATCACCAGGCCGACCCGGAAGCCGCCCTCCGAGGGCAGGGTGTGGCCGCCCAGGGTGACGGTCATCTGCGACAGCACCACGCCCATCACGGCGGCGGACACCGAGGTGCCCAGCGAGCGCATCAGGGTGTTGAAGCTGTTCGCCGAGGCCGTCGCGGTCAGCGGCACCGCGCTCATGATCAGCGCGGGCATCGCGCCGTAGGCCAGGCCCACGCCGCTGTTGCAGACGATCGTCACGATCAGCACGCCCCAGGTGGAGCCCATCAGCGGCAGCGCCAGCCCGTACCCGACGGCGATCGTCAGCGCCCCGGCGACCAGGGTGAACTTCGGTCCGCGCGCGGCCGACAGCTTGCCGCCGAACGGGGAGACGACCATCATCATCAGCCCGCCGGGCGCCATCCACAGGCCCATCGCCAGCATCGACTGCCCGAGCCCGTAGCCGGTGGCCTCCGGCAGCTGGAGCAGCTGCGGCACGATCAGCGCCTGGGCGTACATGCCGAAGCCGACCAGGACGGAGGCGGCGTTGGTCAGCAGCACCCGGGGGCGCGCGGTGACCCGCAGGTCCACCAGCGGCTCGTTGACGCGCAGCTCCCAGCGGGCCCAGAGCAGCAGGATCGCGGCGGAGGCGGTGAACAGGCCGAGGGTCCGGGTGCTGCCCCAGCCCCAGTCGCCGCCCTTGGAGACGGGCAGCAGCAGGCAGACCAGGCCGACGCTGAGGCCGATCGCGCCGACGTAGTCGAAGCGCCCGCCGGCGGCGGGGCGGCCGTCCGCGGAAGCGGAAGCGGCCGGGGCCGGGATGATGACCCAGAGCAGGCCGATGATGACGACGGCCAGTACGGCGGTGCCCCAGAACAGCACGCGCCAGCTGGCGTAGTCGGCGACGCCGGCCGCGATCGGCAGGCCGAGGCCGCCGCCGATCCCCATGGAGGCGCTGACCAGGGCGATCGCCGAGCCGAGCCGCTCGGGCGGCAGCACGTCGCGCAGCAGGCTGATGCCGATCGGCACCAGGCCCATGCCCATGCCCTGCAGGGCCCGTCCGGCGATCATCGGCACCACGGAGTCGGCCACCGCGCACAGCACCGAGCCGAGCAGCAGCGGGACGCAGGAGGCGATGAGCATCGTCCGCTTGCCGAGGAGGTCGCCGAGGCGGCCGCTGATCGGGACGAAGACGGCGGCGGAGAGCAGGGTCGCGGTGATGACCCAGGAGGCATTGGACGCGCTGGTGTGCAGGAGTTGCGGGAGCTGACTGATCAGCGGGGTGACCAGGGTCTGCATGATCGCGGCGACGGTGCCGGTGAAGGCGAGCACCGCCACGATCGGACCGGTGCGGGGGGTGGGGGCGGGGCCGTTGATGACGGGCCTCCTCGGGCGGTCGAAGAGCAGTCGAAGAACGTTCGAAGAGCGTTCGAGAGCGGAAACATGCACAAAACACACGATGTGCATGAAACACAAGACGGTCAGCTTACACAGGATGTGCGCGATGCACATCATGTGTGCCGCGCATGCCTCTGGCATACTGAAGGGTGATCCACGGAGAACCCGCAGGTCGAAGCGGTGATGAAGGGACTTCGACATGACCAGCCCCACGCACGAGGTCGCCCTCGAGTTCCTGGTGTTCGCCCGGCACCGCGACCTCAGCCAGGTCAACGCCCGCCCCGAGGGCAGCCAGCTCGAACGCAGCGCCTACATCCTGCTCAGCCGGGTCGACGCCGAAGGGCCGATGTCCATCGGCCAGCTGAGCGACGCCTTCGCCCTGGACGTCTCCACCCTCAACCGGCAGACGGCGGCCCTGAAGAGCGCGGGACTGCTCGAACGCATCCCGGACCCGGACGGCGGCATCGCCCGCAAGTTCCGCCTCACCGAGGAGGGCCGGCGCCGGCTGGACGCGGAACGCGAGGCCCACGTACGGGCACTGAACCTCGTGATGACGGACTGGCCGGAGGAGGACATCGCCTCCTTCGCCGGCTTCCTGCGCCGCTTCAACACCGGCATCGAGCGGCTCGACGGCCGCCCCTGGCCGCGCGACTGAGCCGACGCGGGCGCCGCGCGGGACGTCGGCCCGGCAGGGGAGCGCACGGGAAGTCGGCGGGGCCGACTTCTCGCGCGGGGCGGCCTGGAGAATGCCCGGCATGGGAACGGACATCAACGGATTCATCGAGTGCCGGGCGTGGTTCCCGCGCGACGAGGACGGGAAGCCGGCCTGGCAGGCCGCCGTCGCCCTCGACCTCCTCAACACCACCAGGAACTACGACGCGTTCGGCTGCCTCTTCGGGGTCCGCAACCACGCCAACTTCCGTCCGCTGGCCGCCGATCGCGGGCTGCCGCCGGACGCCTCGCAGACCGTGCGGGCGGCGGTGGACACCTACGGGACCACCTTCTACGGCACCACCTGGATCACCTGGGCCGAGGTGAGGGCCGTGGACTGGGCCGAGGCGGCGGAGGCACCCGACAGCCGGCTCCACGAGTACCGGCGGACCCCCGACGGGCTCGTGCTCGTCGGCAAGAGCGCCTGGAACCGGCGCTTCGGCGAGACCCTCGGCATTCCCGAACCGGTGCCGACACCGGGACCGGGGCCGGAGCCGGGCGAGGTGCGGACCTGGCCCGAGGGCAGCGAGTGGGTGGTCGACGACGTCGTCTACCGCTCCGAGCGGATGGACCGCCGCGACGCCGTCCGCGATGGCGGCGAGTGGAAGCCGGTCTGGACGGTCATGGAGGCCCTCGCCTCGCAGCACGGTGACGACAACGTCCGGCTGGTGGTCTGGTTCGACTACTGAGCGGCGCCCGCCCGCAAGCACTGCCCGCCGCCCGCCGGTCGCAGCTCGGCAGTCGGCTCAGCCCTCGGCCCGGATCCGGTCGGCGACCGGGAAGTCGGTCCCGCAGTCGGGGCACGTCGCACCGCCGAACACGTGGGTGAGCGCGTGCGCGACCTCGCGCTGTCCGTCGGCGAGCGCGAGGTCGTGGAGGCGCCGCCCGATGCCGTCCAGGTCCGCGGGGTCGGCCGGCCGCAGGGGCCGGGTCTCGATGTCCCCGTCGGCGAGCGCGTAGTCCTCGCCGGTGGAGAAGTGGCCGCGTTCGCCGAAGACGATGAACAGGCCCGCCCCGCAGCCCGGGCAGGAGACCTCGTACTCCTCGCTCCCGAGCCCCCAGGCCAGGTCCTCGCTCCACCCCGCGACGCCTTCGAAGCCCAACACGGCTTCCAGGAGGTGGACGTACTCCCCGCGGTCCGTGGCGGTCCGCAGGTACCGGTTCGCGGCTTCCAGCAGCCCGGCGATCTCCGCCGCGTGCTCCGCGCGGACGTCACCCGCCTCGTGCAGCTGGTCGGCTCCGGCGGTGATCGCGCCTGCCAGCACCACGGCGTTGACCGCCTGGTCCCGGTCCCCGCACCCGGCCAGGTCCGCCAGCCAGGGCAGTGCCGCGAAGCTGGCCGGGTAGACGCTGCCCTGGTGGCACAGGGCCGACCACAGGTCGTTCCAGAGTTCGGCGCTGGGCTCCGCCGCGATCCGGTCCAGCAGGGCGGGTACGTCCTCGGCGGAGCCGTAGGCGTGGTGGAGGCGCGACCAGTCCGTCATGCGGCGATCCAACCAGGTCGACGGGCGCCACCCGTCAGCGGGCCGGGGGGAGTTGGGCGAGGAGGGCGGGGCCGGTCCAGGCGGGGGTGGCGGCGGGGGCGGCGGCCTCGGCCCGGCGGACGAGGGCGATCAGGCGGGCGTTGGCGGGGGCGGCGAGGCCGTGGCGTTCGGCGAGGGCGACGATCTCGCCCTGGAGCGAGTCGATCTCGGTGGGGCGGCCTCGCTGGAGGTCCTCCCACATCGAGGAGCGGGCGGTGGCGTCGATCCGCAGGCTCGCCCCGGCCAGCCGCTGGAACAGGGCGTCCGGCAGGCCGAGCACCCAGGGCATCAGCCCCGGCGGCACCGGGCCGAGCCGCGCCGGGGTGACCCCGGCGGCCCGGAACGCCGCCAGCGCCTCCCGCTGGCAGCGCGCCACGCACCGCCGGAACGCCCGCTGCCCGACCTGCTCGCGCAGCGGAAGCCCGGAGAGCGCGTTGACGGCGTTGTTGAGGTTCAGCAGCAGCTTGGCCGCCTGGACGGCCGGCATGTCCGGCCGCAGGTCCAGCCGGAGCCCGCTCGCCCGGGCCGCCCCGGCGAGGGCGGCGGCCCCCTCCCCCGCCGCCAGCATCAGCGACCCGCCGCTGCCCTGGTGAACGGCGGCGGGCCCGGTCCGCACCACGTTGTACGGGACCATGCCGGCCAGCACCCGGTGGGCGGGCAGCGCGGCCGCGAGCGCCCGGGTGTTGCGCAGGCCGTTCTGGAAGCTCACCACCACGGTGTCCGGGCCGAGGTGCGGGGCGAGTTCGCGGGCGGCGGTCGCGGTGTCGGCGGACTTCACGGTGACCAGGACGTGGTCGGCGCCGGCCACGGCCGCCGGGTCGGTGGCGGCGGTCAGGCCCCGTACCTCGCGGCGGGCCCCGCCCGGGCCGGTGAGGGTCAGCCCGGCCGCGTCGATCGCCGCCATCGCCGCCGGCCGCCCGATCAGGGTGACGTCGGCGGTCGCGGCGAGCATGCCGCCGAGGTGGCAGCCGATGGAGCCGGCGCCGAACACGGCGATCCGGAGCCTGCGTTGGGCGGGGCTGGCGGGCACGGGGGGCTTCTCCGAGGGGTGGGCGGACGGGGAGGGGGACGGGGAGGGCGGGGGCCGTCAGTCGAAGAGGTCGGGGTCGGAGGCGGTGATCTGGTCCCACAGCGGGCGGGCCTGGAACCAGCCGGCCAGCGGGGTCCCGACCTGGCCCCGGGTGATCAGCGCGGTCTCCCGGTCGATCGGCTTGGGGGTGCCGGCCGCCATCGCGAGCAGCTGCGCCTGGCAGGAGCGCTCCATGGTGACGAACCACCAGACCGCCTCGGCCACGGACTGGCCGACGGTCAACAGGCCGTGGTTCTGCAGGATGACGGCCTTGTGACTGCCGAGCGCGGCGGCAACCCTCTTGCCCTCCTCGGTGTCGGTCACGACGCCCCGGTAGTCGCTGTACAGGCCGTGGTCCTCGAAGAAGGCGCAGGCGTCCTGGGTCAGCGGGGCGAGCGGGATGCCGAGGCTGGAGAAGGCCTTGCCGTGGAGCGAGTGCGAGTGGGCGGCGGCGACCGCGTCGGGGCGGGCGGCGTGCACCTGGGAGTGGATGGCGAAGGCGGCCCGGTTCACCGGGCGGGTGCCGTGCAGCAGGGTGCCCTCGTGGTCGACCAGGATCAGGTCGGAGGCCTTGATCTGGCTGAAGCTCATGCCGAACGGGTTCACCCAGAACCGGTCCGGATGCTCCGGGTCGCGGACGGTGATGTGCCCGGCGACGCCCTCCGAGAAGCCGAACCGCCCGAACAGGCGGAAGCCCGCGGCGAGTTGCTCCTTGCGGTACCGGCGCTCCTCCTCCACCGAGTCGAACACCGGCGGCAGCGGCAGGGTGACCCCTTCGGGGGCGGGGCCCACGACGCCGATCGCCGCGTACGGGTCGGCGGGCTGCTGCGGTACGGGCATGGCGGCTCCTCGGGGTGCGGTCGGTCCGGTCAGGGACGAGGTGTCACGCCGGATTTCCGGCGGACGTACGGAAGCGGTGGAGCAGTTCGCGGGCGGGCGGGCTGTCGGCGTCGAAGGCCTGCATGCCGTGGAGGTCGAACGGCACCCCGGGGCCGGCGAGCCAGACGCCGTGGCAGCTGAAGCAGAAGGAGACCTCGAAGAGGAGCCCGCCGGGGCCGTGCGCCCGGATCCCGTACCCGGGCGCGAAACAGCGGCGCAGTTCGCCCTCCGGCAGCTCGCCCATCAGGTCGAGGGCCTGCCGGAGGTGCTCGGAATCCCAGACGGTGAGGACCTCGCCGGTGACGGAGTCCGAGCCGTAGGCCCTCGCCGGATCCGCGATCCGGACCACTTCGATCAGCAGGGTCTGCGAGGCGACGTCGGGGAGCAGCATGCGAACAGGATCACAGAGCGGGACTGTTCCCGGGAAGGTGTCGTCACTCCAGCCGGTGGCGGACGTCGCGGTTGCGCTTGTACTCGCGCATGAGCGCGAGGAGGTTGATCAGAGTGCTGGCCGGAACGTTGCCGATGTCGACCAGGCGGCGGCCGTGGAGGTTGATGTCACCGGGGATGGCGGACGGCCAGAGGAGGCCGAACTCACGGCCCTCGGTGCGGAGTTCCACGATGAGTTCGGTGACCTGGCGCGAGGTGAGGTGGAGCAGGGCCGGGTCGGCGGGGTGGATCGGGTGATGGGCGCTCACGCGGCACCGTCCTGCCGCAGCTCAAACCAGACGGTTTTGCCGAGATGCTGCGGGTCGACACCCCAGCGGTGGGTGAGGCCGGCGACGAGCTGGAGGCCCCGGCCGGTCTCGGAGAGGAGGGCGTGGGGGCCCAGGTTCGGGAGGAGTGGACTGCGGTCGGAGACGGCGACGCGGAGGGTGTCGACGCGGTGGTCGATGAGGATGACCGGGGAGGTCGTCTCACCGTGGCGCCACGCGTTGACGATGAGTTCGACCATGGCGAGCTCGGCGTCCGCGATGAGGGAGGGCGGCCAGCCGGCGCTGGCCATGCCGTCGCGGAGGGCGTCGCGGGAGAGGGTGAGGGAGGGGGAGTTGATGTTGCGCACAGTGTCTCCCGATGGGGGAAAGGGTGAGACCGGCGGATGCGTCGCCGTGAACGAACCCACTGGACATGGGTGTTCTTCGGTGCCCGAGCGGCGTTACTGACGATCCGTTCGGTGATCGGTGCATCACAGACTGTAGGGCAAGATGTGGGACATGTGCCATACGGTTGGGAACATGTCCCTAAAAAGAGTGGCTGGACTCGCACCACCGCTGCGTTAGATGCTTGGCCCCATGCCCCACACTCCGAGCGCTCGCAAGCAGCGAATCGGTATCGAGCTACGGAAGATGCGCGATGCCGCCGGTAGAACCACCGCTGAGGCCGCCGCCGTCCTTGGGTTGAATCGCACGAAGATCACGCTCATCGAACAGGGGATGTACGCCGTCACTCCCGATCGGGTGATCGCCCTTGCGTCCGAGTACGAGGAAGGCGACTCCGACTACGTCGACGCGCTTGCCGCGATGGCCGGAGACAAGTCCAAAGGCTGGTGGGAGGACCACCGTGGACTCGTCTCCACCGGCCTGCTTGACATCTCAGAGGTCGAACATCACGCACACGGCCTCGCGACCTATCAGATCTGCCACGTGCCTGGCTTGATGCAGACCGAGGACACGGCCCGGGAGATATTCCGCGAGGTCTATCCGCCATTGCGGCCGCTGAACATCGAGGCGCGAGTGGAGAACCGCATGGGCAGGGCGCAGCTCCTCACCCGCGCCAACCCCATGCCCTACGAGGCGATCGTCCACGAGGCCGCGCTCCGAATGATGTTCGGCGGGGCAGCCGTAGCCCGCGCCCAGCTCGACCACCTACTGACGCTGTCAGAACTCCCCAACGTGACGCTGCGAGTGGTGGAGTTCCGGGCCGGCGGCTTCAAGGGGGCGGGGCAGGCGGTCATGTACGCACGAGGTCCGATCTCCCGCTTGGACACCGTGCAGCTCGACTCCATCGGCACACCGGCATTCCTGACCGATGTGAACCAGCTCAAGAACTATCAGGACGTCATTGCGGCAATGAGAGACCGAGCGCTTGGCCCTGACGAGTCACGCGACCTCATCTCCCGCATAGCGAAGACCCTGTGAGAGGAATCATCGTGGATGAACTCACCTGGCGAAGGCCTACCGCGTGCGGAGACGGGAACAACTGCCCTGAAGTAGCTGTCACATCCGACGCCGTCTACGTCCGCAGCAGCCTCCTGCCCGACGCCATCGCCCAGCTCACCCCCGACGAATGGCGCGACCTCGTCTCCGCCATCCGCAGCGGCGAGTTCGACCTGTAGCACCCGGACTACGAGGGAGTTCGATGAAGGACCTCGCCTGGAAACGGCCCATGGCTTGCCCCGATGGCGCAAGCTGCCCAGAGGTAGCCGTAGCCCCCGACGCCGTCTACGTCCGCAGCAGCCTCGCGCCTGACGCCGTCGCCCAGCTCACCCCCGACGAATGGCACGACCTCGTCTCCGCCATCCGCGCGGGCGAGTTCGACCTGTAGCGCTCGGACTACGGAGGCAGTTCGATGAAGAACCTCATCTGGACTCGACCCAACGCGTGCTCCAATGCGGGCAACTGCCCAGAGGTAGCAATCACCACCGACGCCGTCTATGTCCGCAGCAGCTTCCTGCCCGACGCCATCGCCCAGCTCACCCCCACCGAGTGGCGCGACCTCGTCTCCGCCATCCGCGCGGGCGAGTTCGACGTCTGACGCCTCCCCCGCCGCACCGGCCGGCCCGCTCCACCCTCCGGCCGGTGCCCCGGCCGCCCCGATTCGGCGCACGGGCACTGAGCTGCTAATATTCCCTTCAGCGCGAGGGACATGAGCTCTCGTCAGGCGTCAGCGGTGCTACCAGAGCACGTCCTACTTTCAGTAGGAAGAGTCCGTGCAACCCGGGCCTGGCGCTCCATCACCGGAAGGGTCCGGCACCACACAGGTGCCGGACCCTTTCGCGTTCCCCCCGGCACTTAATCACTCGGCATCCTCTCCCCCGACTGACATCGTGGCGGGCATGGACCAGACGAAGCCACCCGTTCCCGACCTGCACAGCAGCATCGAACAGAACCTCGCCGAGCACGCCTGCCACCTGCACCGCCGCCTGGAGCACGCGACCGTCACCGAGACCGCCGACCTCCTCATCGCCGACAGCGGGCTCGACGACGACACCTTCAACATCGTTGCGGCGGCACGCTTCACCGCCGACACCGCTCCCTCCCGGATCGCGGAGACCGTCCGGACGCTCACCGGGACCGGCCGCCCCTTCTCCTGGTGGGTCGGCCCCGCCACCACTCCCTCAGATCTCCCCACTCTCCTCTCCACCGCCGGCCTCCAGGCCTCCGAGACCGAGACCGGGATGTGCCTGGACCTGCACACCGCCCCGCCGGAGCCGTCCGCCGACGACCTGGACATCCGCCTCGCGACAACTCCCGAACAACTCGCCGACTACGCGACGATCGTGGCCGCGAACTGGGACCCGCCGGCCGCCACGGTCCGCCGCTTCTACGCCGACGCGACCGAGAACGCCCTCTCCCCCGACTGCCCCGCCCGCTACCTCGTCGGGTACGTGGCCGGGCGGCCGGTCTGCTCGGCCGAGGTCTTCCTCTTCGCCGGGGTCGCCGGGATCTACAACATCGCCACCCTCGCCTCCGAGCGCCGGCGCGGCTACGGCGGAGCCATCACCCTGGCCACCCTGCGCACGGCCTACGACGCGGGCTACCGCACCGCCGTCCTCCAGGCCTCCTCCGACGGTGAGCCCGTCTACCGCCGCCTCGGATTCCAGCCCTGCGGCCTGTTCACCGAGTACGCCGTCGCCCCCTGAACCCCGAACCCCCGGCCTCGTGGCAACGCGATTCGGCACACCGGCGCTGAACTGCTAATATTCCTGATGTCGCGAGGAACATGATTCCTCGTCAGGCGTCAGCGGTACTACCAGAGTACGTCCTACTTTCAGTAGGAAGAGTCCGTGCAACCCGGGCCTGGCGCTCCACAGTCGGAAGGGTCCGGCACCACACAGGTGCCGGACCCTTTCGCGTTCGCGGGGCGAACCCTGGCGGACGGCGCGCACCCGGTCGGGATCCAGGTGCAGCTCGTACGGGGTACTGCAATCGCTGACCAGCGTGGCCACTTCCGCACCGCGGGGGCACAGCCGGTTCATGCCGCTCCGACCTGTGGTGCCGCAGCACCCCGCGTGCCCCCACCCCGGGGATGCGGCTGGAGTTCCGCCGCATCCCCGGGGTGGAGGACGACCGTGTCGCGGGGCCCCGCGACACCAGGAACCCGGAGCCGTCCGGGTCCACGACGGCGGGCCCGCCCAGGAAGACCGCCAGGCACTCCCTGGAGGGAACGAGCGGGGCGCCCCACGGCTCGGGCTCCACGGCGAAGAAGCCGAGCAGCACGGTGGACGTGGCCTACCGGGACCCGTCGGCCTTGCTGCTGCCCTAGCCCATCGGCCGCTCCGGGACCCCGGGGAGCCCGGTCAGCTCCCCGGTGGTCGGACGGTCGCAGGCCACGCACACGAATACGGTCAGCTGATGGTGATGGCACCCGGCCGGCGCCCGGCCAACCGGGTTCGGGCCGACAGCCTCCGACATGCGCACGCCCCACTGGAGTTCGGCAAGGCCCTGGTACCGGGGACGCGATTCGGCGCACCGGCGTTGAGCTGCTAATATTCCTGATGTCGCGAGGGACATGAGTCCTCGTCAGGCGTCAGCGGTGCTACCAGAGCACGTCCTACTTTCAGTAGGAAGAGTCCGTGCAACCCGGGCCTGGCGCTCCACAGTCGAAAGGGTCCGGCACCACACAGGTGCCGGACCCTTCCGCGTTCCCCCCGGCACTTGATCACTCGGCGCCCAGTCGCCCGCCGAAGCCTCAGTACGTGAACTGGATCTGTCGGCCGTCCACGGCGTGGTTCCTGATGTTCGGCGCCGGACCGCCGGCCGGCTTCACGGCGAGGGACACGTTGTAGGTCGTACCGCGGACCAGGGACTGGTTGACGGGCGTCTCCTTGCGCACCTCGGCGGAGGACTCCAGGGGGACGCCGGTCCACGACACGGCCTGGCCGTTCGCCGGGTACACGGCCGCGGTGCCGCTGCCGTCCTTGAGCCACAGGTACACGTCCGCGGACGTCGCCGGGTCCGCCTTGGCGTAGGCCACCATGTAGACGGTGTTCCCGGCCCGCCGGAAGCAGACCCTGATCGTGCTCCCTGCGGCGTCACCGGGCGACTCCGCAGCGCACTGCTCCCCCGCCACCGCGGCCGGCGGCGGCTCCGGGTGCTGCGCGGACGGTGTCGAACCGGCGCTGCCCGTACTGGTCGCGTACTTGACCGCGAGCGACCCCCCGCCCAGGACGATGGCCACCGCGGCACCGAGGGACGCCACGATCCGGACCGTCCCATGGGCCCGGGGCGAATCCGGTGCCGAAACACGGCCCCGGACTCCTTCGGCGTTCTTCTCGACCTCCAACATGACCGGCTGGACGGGGCCCTGGCCTGCGGAGTTCTCCGCCCCCCGCGTCCTCCGGGGCCGACGCCGGCCTGCCGCCGGGCCCGCCCCTGAACCGTTCCTCTGCTCTTCCATCCACACTCCGTCCGCGTCGGCGAGAGTGGGCAAGAGTGTGGCAGATCGCCCGGCCCTCCTTCACCGCCGCGATCCGGTTCACTCCGGTCGGGCCGCCATCAGGAACACATCGACGACCCGGCCGGAGGGAGGCGGATCCGGCGGGAACCCTCAGACCATCGGTCGGTCAGTTCGGGGACACCACGTCCCAGAGCTGACGCGGGCTGTTGTCGCGGAGCGCCTTCACCACGGGGCTGTCGTTGCCCTGTGCCGCGATGACGTAGTCCTCGTCCGTGGCCTCGGCGATGACGTACTTGTCGCCCGCCCGGTCGAGCTGCCAGTGCTGGGTCGGGACGTCGACGTTGCACGGAACGAGCGGGACCTCCGAACCGGGCTTCATGATCGCCTGGAGGCACTTGTCCGGCTTCGCCTTGGCCTCGACCAGGTACCCGTTGGAGGTCGGGCGGAGGACCCAGTTCTGCCACTCCGTGCCGTTGGCCTGCCAGGTGATGGCGACGGGCCCGTGCTTGGCCGAGTCCAGGAAGCCGTTCACGGCCTCGTTGAAGAAGCGCACTTCCTGGCCCGGGCCCCGCACTCCGCCCGCCTTGACGGGCTCCGCCGCGCCCACCGAGCCGGCGACGGCCAGGGCGGCGGCCGTGACGACGGCCGCCTTCTTGATGCTGAACAAGGATCTCTCCTTCTGCGAGGGTGATTCCTCGAATCGCGTGACCGCACTTCCGGTCACGAACGCGAGGGAACCACCCGCACCGGGCCCCCGCAACGCCGAGTAACCCGGGTGGAGTCAGCGTACGAATCGCATTGCCCCGTCTGCCGCAGCGCGGGGCCGCGCCCGGGCTCCCCCTCCCCCCGGCGCAGTCCCTCGGCCGAGCCTGGACGCCGCGCTCGCGGCACCGGGGCCGGGGCCGGTGATTCCCCATCGCCCCATTACACCAATCGTATTGGCGCATCATCAGAAAAAGGCCTGATCTCATCCTCTGCGAATTCCCGGAACGGAAGCCGGTTTTCCGCCACCGAGGGCCGGGGTAGGGCCGAGACGTTCGCATCCCGACCGTTTCATCATCACGGCGGGCGCGAAATCCTTGATGCTTTCTTATCGGAAGGACACCCTCATGCACAGGACCCTCCGCAACGCCCTCGCCACCGTCATCGTGACGGGTGCGCTCACGACCGCCGCCGCCCCCGCCGCCCTGGCCGCCGAGCAGACGCCGCCGACCGCGGGGGTGCAGGCAGAGCTCCGCAACCCGAAGACGATCAAGGTGGCCGACTACAACCAGGCCCGCGGCACCCTGATCAACGCCGGCAGCAAGACGGCCGCCAAGTCCCACCCGGCGCACGGCACGAAGGACGTCCCGGTCTCCCACGGCGTCAGCCTGCTGGCGGAGGCCCGCGACGAGTTCCGCGCCGCCGACAAGAACCTGCCGGCGAGCCAGAAGAGGTCCGACATGTCGATCCCGCACTACAACGCCATCCACAACGCGGCCAACACGATGCACATCGACACGTGGTGACACCGCCCCGCTGAGCCCGAACGCCCCGGCCCTCCCCCGGACTTCGGAGGAGGGCCGGGCCGGCCTCAGCCCTCCGGGGGCTTGGGCTCCTCCCGGGGCGCGCTCAGGCTGCCGTCCGGGTGGACGTCGAAGACCGTGAGCTTCTTGCGGCCGGTGATGGTGATCCGGTCCGGGCCGGACCAGTCGGCGCGCACGAAGTCGCCGCCCCGGGTGTCCCAGATCCCCATGCTCCAGTGGCGGGCCGACCAGCCGCTGCCGGCCACCAGCTCCACCCGGTAGACCGGGTCGATCGAGGCCACGTTGGTCATGGTCAGCACCCGGTCCGGGTGGCCCGGGGCGGCCGTCCGCGCGGTCCGCCCCTCGCCGCTCACGAGCGCAAGGAACGCGATCAGCGGCCCACCGAAGACCAGCGCCACCATGGCGACGGCGCAGCCGATCTGCGACACCCAGGTCCGGAACTCCATCCCGATGTACAACGCGACGGCGGTCAGCACGACCGCCGTCCCGACCAGCAGGACCGGGTGGTCGAGCCAGCGCTCGACCACCACGAGCCCTCCCGACCGGGACTCGTACCGACCCACCGCGTAGGCCAGCAGCGCCAGGAGCGCCGCCCCTCCGAGCCCCCACACGATCCTTCTGCGGCGTACCGCTGTCACCTTCGCCCCCCGGCGGTTCTTGACCGAACGTTGGCGCGGACCCTACTACAGGCCCGCTACCGCGGCCGGGGCGTGGACGACGGGCCGCCCAATGTCCCGTCCTCGCCCACGGTGAACACCTGGACCTCCTTCTCCGAGGTCACCGTGATCCGGTCCGGGCCCGACCACTCGGCCCTGAGCAGGCGTTCGCCCGGCCCCCTGGCACCGAGGGACCAGTGGCGCGCCGACCAGCCGCTGCCGGTCAGCAGCTCCACCCGGCGGTCCGGCTCGAACGAGTCGGCGGCATCGGTGAAGACGAGCACCCGGTCCGGGTGGCCCGGGGCGGCCTCCCGCGCGGTCCGCCCCCCGGAGTCCCCGGCCGCGAGCGTCGACAGCGCGAGCGGCACCCCGAGCAGGACCAGCGCCACCAGGCCGCCGGCCAGGCCGATCTGCGACTCCGGCGTACGGAAGTCCAGCTCGACGATCAGCGAGACCAGCACCAGCACGACCGTCGCCCCGCCCAGCAGGACCGGGTGGTCGAGCCAGCGTTCGAGCTCCACCAGCCCTCCCGAACGGGAGGCGTGCCGGCCCACCAGGTAGGCCGACAGCGCCACGAGCGCCACGCCTCTGAGCCCCCACGCGATCCCTCTGCGGCGTACCGCTGTCACCTTCGCCCCCCGGCGGTTCTTGACCGAACTTTGGCGCGGACCCTACTACAGGCCCCCTACCGCGGCCGGGGCGTGGACGACGGGCCGGCCGGCGTCCCGTCCTCGCCCACGGTGAAGACCTCGATCTCCTTCTCCAAGGTCACCGTGATCCGGCCCGGACCGGACCACTCGGCCCTGACGAAGCCGTCCTCCTCCTCCCAGGTGCCGAGGCCCCAGTGACGGGCCGACCAGCCGCTGCCGGCCACCAGCTCCACCCGGTAGACCGGATCGATCGAGAAGGCGACGTCGGTGACGCTCAGCACGTGGTCGGAGCGGCTCGGGTCGGGCTTGCGGTCGACCAGCCGGCCGTCGCCGCCGAAGACGTACGCCAGGCCGCCGACCGCCGCCCCGATGACGAGCAGCGGCGACAGGACGGCCGCGAAACCGATCTGCGCCCACCTGGTGCGGAACTCGACCTGGGCCACCGCCGAGGCCATGGCCAGGGTGACGGCCGTGCCGAGCAGCAGCACCGGGTGGTTCAGCCAGCGCTCGACCTCGACCAGCCCGCCCTGGCGGGAGGAGAAGTAGCCCGGCAGGTACACCAGGAAGGCCGCCAGCGCCGCGCCACGGAGCCACCAGACGACCTGCCCGCGGCGCGTCACCGTCATTTGCTCCCCCCGGAGTTGCCCTTTGCCGGGACTTTACTACGGGGGTGCCGGGCGGCCCGGACGGCGGGTGCTCCGCTGTCCGGGCCGCCCGGCCTGGTCACTGCGTACTGGTCACCCGGCGCTGGTCACTCGGCCCTGGTCACTCGGCGCACCGGCGATACCCCCGTCACCGCCGGTAGAAGACGCTCCGCGACCAGAAGTAACCGACCAGCGTCAGCGCGGTGCACCAGGCGAGGGCGATCCAGGCGCTGCTGCCGATCCCGGTGCCCAGCAGCAGCCCGCGCAGGGTCTCGATCATGGGCGTGAAGGGCTGGTACTCGGCGAACCAGTGCAGCGCCGTGGGCATGGAGTCCGTCGGCACGATGGCGCTGCCGATGAAGGGCAGGAACTGCAGCGGCATCGGCATGTTGCTGGCGCTCTCGACCGTCTTGGCCACCAGGCCGATGCCGGCCGATATCCAGGTCAGGGCGATGGTGAGGAAGAGCAGCAGCCCTGCCGCGGCCAGCCACTCCACCGGTCCGGCGTTGGGCCGGAAGCCCATCGCGAGGGCCGTGCCGACCACCAGCACCAGCCCGATCATGGTCTGGATGACGCTGCCGACCACGTGCCCCGCCAGGAAGGCGGAGCGCGATATCGCCATCGTGCGGAAGCGGTTGACGATGCCCTCGGTCATGTCGGTGCAGATGCCGATCGCGGTGACCAGCGCCCCGGACGTGGCCGCCATCAGCACGATGCCGGGCGTGACGTAGTCGATGTAGTGGCCGCCCCCGATGCCGGCGCCCAGCGTGCTGCCGTAGGCGTAGTTGAAGAGCAGCAGCATCATGACCGGCGTCACCACGACCGCGAAGGTCAGGGACGGGTACCGCAGCGCGTGCTTGAGGTTGCGGCGCAGCATGGTCAGCGAGTCGCCGAGCGCGTGGCCGGCGGTACTGGTGGCCATACGCGTGGCCGTGTGCGTGGCCGTGCTCATCGCGAGCCCTCCCCGGTCAGTTGCAGGAACACGTCGTCCAGGTCGGCCGTCTCCACGACCAGCGACTCGGCCTGCACGGACGCGTTGTCGAGGGCGTCCAGCACGGCCTTCACCGTGAGGACGGAGTTGTCCCCCGGGATCTCCAGCCGCAGCGCCTCGGTGTCGGCCGTGGCGTACGGGAACAGGACGGCGGCGGCGGCCAGCGAGCCGGCGTCGGCGAACCGGAGCCGGATCCGCCCGCCGGGGGCGTACCGCTTCAGCTCCTCGGCCGTGCCCTCGGCGACGATCCGGCCGCCGTCCAGGACGGCTATCCGGTCGGCGAGTTGGTCGGCCTCCTCCAGGTACTGGGTGGTGAGGAAGATCGTCACCCCGTGGTCGGCGACCAGGCTCCGGATGATCTCCCACATGGTGCGCCGGCTGCGCGGGTCCAGCCCGGTGGTCGGCTCGTCCAGGAAGATCACCCTCGGGTCCCCGACCAGGGTCATCGCGAGGTCGAGCTTGCGCCGCATGCCGCCGGAGAAGGTGGCGACGGCCTCGCGGGACGCCTCGGTGAGGTCGAAGCGCCGCATCAGCTCCTCGGCCCGCCTCCGCCCCTCCCGACGGCGGAGGTGGTTGAGGTCGGCCATCAGCAGCAGGTTCTCCTCGGCGGTGAGCAGGTTGTCCACCGCGGAGAACTGGCCCGTCACCCCGATCGCCCTCCGCACCCCGTCGGCCTCGCGTTCCACGTCGTGCCCGGCCACCCGGGCCGAGCCGCCGTCGGCGGGGATCAGGGTGGAGAGGATCTGCACGGTGGTGGTCTTGCCGGCGCCGTTGGGCCCGAGCAGGGCGAACACGCTGCCCGCCGGGATCTCCAGGTCGATGCCCCGCAGGACCGCCTTGTCCCCGTAGGACTTGGTGAGCCCCGTCGCCGAGACCGCCGGGAGCGAACGGACCGCCGCGTCCGCCGGGGCCGCCGCGTTCGCCGCCATCACGCCCGCCGGACGATGACGTTGCCGACCTGGGTGCGGCCGCGGACCTCGACCGTCTCCACGGCGTCGCCCGGGCCCTTGGTGGGGCCGAGGTCGTTGCGGACGCCGCCGACCTTGCTGTGCACGTCGAGCCAGGCCGCCGTGCCCTCCGCGATGCCGACCTCCACGTCCCCCACGCTGGTCTGCAGGGTGACCTGGCCGCGGACCACCCGGCCGACCCGGATGTGGCCGTGCGCCGACTTGGCGGTCACGTTCCCCTCCGCCTGACCGACGTGGATCCGGCCGTTGGAGGCGTTGGCGTGCAGCTCGCCGCGGACCTCGTCGATCTCGGTGTCGCCGCTGCTGTTCTTGACCGTCAGCCGGCCGCCGACGGAGCCGATCTCGATCCGGCCCGCTCCGGAGACCTCGGCGTCCCAGGCCGTCCCGCCGAGCCGGATGTCCCCGAAGCCGCTGTCGAGCCGGGCGCTGTCGGCGTGCTCGACCTGGATCCGGCCGAGCGAGGTCTTCAGCCGGCAGGCGCCGAGCGCCCCCTCGGTGACGAACTCGGCCATCGGGGACTCGCTGTGGACCTCGGAGCCGACCGGCAGCTCGACCAGGATCTCGACCGCGCCCTTCTTGCCGCTGAAGACGGAGCGCTGCTTGGGGGCCTTGATGCCGAGCCGGCCACCCGAGAAGTCGACCTGGGTCTGCTCGGCGGCCTTGACGTCCGCCTCCTTGGCCGGGTTGGCGGGCCGGACCTCGACCACGGCGTCGGTGCGCTTGCTCGCCTTGATCCAGACCGAGCCGATGTCGAACTCGAGGATGGCGGAGATCGGTCCGTCGGTCTCGTACGTAGGCATGGCTGTCCCGTCCTCTTGACTCGTGTGGGTGTCCCCGCTGGTCGGAGCGGGGGTGACGTCGAAGGTGCAGAAGGTGGTGCGGGAGGTGCTGCGGGCGCTACGGAGCTGTCAGTGGACCCAGCCGGTGAAGCCCTGGCCGCCGATGCTGCGCGGGACCCGGCTGCCCGGGTCGGCGACCGGCCGGCGGGCCGGCTCACCGCCCTCCAGGGCACCGGCCAGGGCCCGGACCAGCCAGGCGTTGAGCGAGAGGCCGGCCTCGACGGCGGCCTCCTCCGCCCGGGCCTTGAGGTGGGCGGGCAGCCGGAGGTTGATCCGGGCGGTGCCCGTCTCGTCCGACTCCGGCGACACCGGAGGCACCACCGGTGGCACCACGGGCGGCACGACTGGTGCCACCGGTGCCGGCGGTGGCGCCATATCGCCGTGGAAGGCATCCGATCCGGGCGGCGCCGTCACCACGAACTCCGGGTCGAGTCCGCGCAGGCGCACGTCCACCGAGCCGGGGGCGAGGTCGCGGGTGACTTCTCCCATGGCCGCCGACAGCGCGTTGAGCAGGGTGAGCCGCACGGCCGACTCCAGCGGGAGCGTCAGCCGCTCGGCCAGCGCGCGGGCTTCGTCCCCGCCGGTGGCGGCGGCCACCGCGAGCTCGTTCCGGAGGTTTTCCACATATGGCGTGAGGTCCATGGCCGTAAGCATGGCACAGCGATGGCACCATGTCGAGCATTTATGGCACCACTGTGGCGCCATCACCCGAACGGCGGTGGCGCCAACCCATGCCGGAACACGGAACCGCCCCGCCGACCCCCGGGAACGAGGGGGTCGACGGGGCGGTTCACCAGGGGAAACGCGGACCGCGGGACGGTCAGGCCTGCTGCCAGCCCGCCAGGTAGGCGTCGATCTCCCCGGTCAGCCGGGTCTTGCCCGCCCCGTCCAGGAAGGAGGCCTCGACGGCGTTGCGGGCCAGCCCCGCCACCCCGGCCTCGTCCAGGCCCAGCAGCCGCGCCGCCACCGCGTACTCGGTGTTGAGGTCGGTGCCGAACATCGGCGGGTCGTCGCTGTTGACCGTCACCAGCAGTCCGGCGTCCACCATCCGCTTGATCGGGTGGTCCTCGATCCGCTCCACGGCCCGGGTGGCGATGTTGGAGGTCGGGCAGACCTCCAGCGGGATGCGGTGCTCGCCCAGGTGATCGAGCAGCGCCGGGTCCTTCACCGCCTGGGTGCCGTGCCCGATGCGCTCGGCGCCGAGCATCCGGATCGCGTCCCAGACCGTCTCCGGCCCGGTGGTCTCGCCCGCGTGCGGCACGCTGTGCAGGCCGGCCGCCCGGGCCCGGTCGAAGTACGGCTTGAACTGCGGGCGCGGCACGCCGATCTCCGGGCCGCCCAGGCCGAAGCTGACCAGGCCCTCGGGGCCCAGCTCGGTGGCCAGCCGGGCGGTCTCCTCGGCGGACCGCAGCCCGGCCTCGCCCGGGATGTCGAAGCACCAGCGCAGCACCACGCCGAGCTCCTTCTCGGCGCGCAGCCGGGCGTCCTCGATCGCCTCCATGAAGGCGACCTCGGGGATGCCCCGGCGGACCGAGGAGTACGGGGTGATGGTCAGCTCGGCGTACCGGATGTTCTGCCGGGCCATGTCCTCGGCCACGCCGTAGGTGAGCGCGCGGACGTCCTCGGCGTCCCGGACCAGGTCCACCACGCTGAGGTAGACCTCGATGAAGTGCGCGAAGTCGGTGAAGGTGAAGTACTCGGCGAGCGCCGCCGGGTCGGTCGGCACCTTGGAGTTCCCGGCGTACCGGGCGGCCAGCTCCGCGACGACGCGCGGCGAGGCCGAGCCGACGTGGTGGACGTGCAGCTCCGCCTTGGGCATCCCGGCGATGAACGCCTCGATGCTCCGGTCGGTGGAGCCGATCCGGCTGGTGTGGGGGACGATCCGACTTCCGTCCGGCTGGACCACGGTGGTTCCCTTCTTCCTTCTCCGTGCTTCTACGCGCGTATCGCGAAGTTCGGCCCAGGATAGGCCCACGCCGGGGGCGCCGTCCCCGGATCACCCCCCGAGCGCGACCGCCACGGTGTGGATCAGCAGCCCGGCCAGGGCGCCGACCACGGTGCCGTTGATCCGGATGAACTGGAGGTCGCGGCCGACGTTGGCCTCGATCTTGCGGGAGGCGTCGTCGGCGTCCCAGCCCGCCACCGTCTCGGAGATCAGCGAGGTGATCTCGGTGCGGTAGGTGTCGACCAGGTACTGGGCGGCGTCCTGGAGCCAGCCGTCCACCTTGGCCTGGAGCTTGGGGTCGGTGGCCAGGCGCTCGCCGAAGCGGCGCACGCCGTCGCGGATGCGCCGGCGCAGTTCGCTGTCCTCGTCCTCGGCCGCGCCCATCACCAGGGTGCGCACGGCCGCCCAGGTGGAGTTGATCAGGTCCTGCACCTCGGGGCGGGCCAGCAGTTCGCCCTTGGCCCGCTCGACCCGGGCGATGGTCTCCGGGTCGGTCTGCAGCTCGGTCGCGAAGTCGGCGAGGAAGTTGTCGATCGCGCCGCGGGCCGGGTGGTCCGGGTCGTCCCGGATCTCGGTGACGAACCGCATCAGCTCCTTGTAGACCCGCTCGCCGACCTGGTGGTCGATGAACCTGGGCGTCCAGCCCGGGGTCTTCTGGGTGACCTTCTGGACCACCTCCTCGTGGTTGGTGGTCAGCCAGCCGTGCGCCCGGACGGCGACCAGGTCCACCACCCCGTGGTGCCCGCCGTCCGCGACCACCTTGCCGAGCATCCGGCCCATCGGCTCGGCCACCGAGGTGGCCGCGGCCCGCCTGGTCACCGCCTCGGCGACCACCGCCCGCACGTCGTCGTCGCGGAGCACCGCGAGCAGGCCGCGCAGCGCCGCCGAGGCCTCCTTGGTGACCCGCTCGGCGCTGCCCGGCGCGGCCAGCCACTCCCCCAGCCGGCGGCCGATGCCGAGCGCCGCCAGGCGGCCGCGGACCACGTGGCCGGAGAGGAAGTTCTCGCCGACGAAGTCGCCGAGCGAGCGGCCGAAGGCGTCCTTCTTGGTCGGGATGATCGCGGTGTGCGGGATCGGCAGGCCGAACGGCCGGCGGAACAGCGCGGTCACCGCGAACCAGTCGGCCAGCGCGCCGACCATGCCCGCTTCGGCGGCGGCCGCCACGTACCCGGCCCAGGGGCCGGCGCCGGCCGCCTTGGCCCAGGTGGCCAGGGCGAAGACCAGGGTCGCGAAGGCCAGCAGGCCGGTCGCGATGGTCTTCATCCGGCGGACGCCGCGTCTCTTCTCCTCGTCGGCCGCGGTGAACCGGACTCCGGGGCCGGTCCCGCTGAAGGCATCGTCACTCACCCCGCCAGTCTGCCCGTTGCCCGGCGCGGACGGGGGCGCGCATCGCGATCACGCGCCCCCGGGGGCCTCACATGCCGGGCGAGGAGGGGCCTCACTCCCCGCCCAGCACCATCCGCCGCACCTCCGCGCCCGCCCAGCGCTTCGGGTCCGTGCACCGCCGCCCGTCCAGCAGCACCCTCACCCCCGGCAGGTCCACCGGCGCCAGGTCCCGGTACTCCGGGTGGTCCGCCTGCAGCACCGCCGCCACCACCGGCTCCCCGCCGTACGGCGGCAGCCCGAGCGCCGCCAGCTCCTCCGCCTCGTACAGCGGGTCGCTGACGTACGGCCGCGCGCCCGCCGACCGCACCGCCTCGACCAGCGGGAACACCCCGGAGTACGCCGTCTCCTTGACCCCGCCCCGGTACGAGGCGCCGAGCACCAGCACGCCCTGCCCGGCGATCCCGCCCGGCACCGCGCCCGCCAGCACGCCCACCGCGTACCCCGGCACCGCCAGGTTGGCCTCGCGCGCCGCCCGGACCACCGTCGCCCCCGGGTCGTTCCACAGGTACAGCCGCGGGTACACCGGGATGCAGTGCCCGCCGACCGCGATGCCCGGCCGGTGCAGGTGGCTGTACGGCTGCGAGTTGCAGGCGTCGGCGATCTCCGCGAAGTCCACCCCGACCTCGTCCGCGTAGCGGGCGAACTGGTTGGCCAGCGCGATGTTCACGTCCCGGTACGTCGTCTCGGCGAGCTTGCTGAACTCGGCCGCCTCCACCGAGGCCAGCTCCCAGACGCCGTTGGGCCGGGGCAGGTCGGGGCGCGGGTCGAAGTCCAGCACCGCCCGGTAGAACTCGGCGCCGCGCCGGGTGGAGGACGCGTCCAGACCGCCGACCAGCTTGGGGTAGCGCCGCAGATCCGCGAAGACCCGTCCGGTGCGGACCCGCTCCGGACTGAACACCAGCGCGAAGTCCGTCCCGGCCGCGAGCCCCGACCGGGCCGACAGTCGCGGCGCCCAGCGCTCCCTGGTGGTGCCGACCGGCAGGGTGGTCTCGTAGCTGACCAGGGTGCCCCGGCGCAGCCCGGCCGCGACGGCGTCGGTGGCCGCGTCCAGCAGGGCGAAGTCCGGGCTGCCGTCGGCGGCGGTGACCAGCGGGACGACCACGACGACGGCCTCGGCCCGGGCGACCGCGGCCGTGGTGTCGGTGGTGGCCCGCAGCAGGCCCTCGGCGACGACCCGCTTGAGCGCCTGGTCCAGGCCCGCCTCCCGGGGGAACGGCGGCACGCCCCGGTTGACGCTGTCCACCACGCCCGGCGCGATGTCCGCGCCGGTCACCCGGTGGCCCTTCAGCGCGAACTGCACCGCCAGTGGCAGGCCCAGCTTGCCCAGCCCGATCACGCAGACGTCCAGGCTCATCCCCGTCCTCCGTTCACCGAGTCGGCCAGCCGGCGCCACGCCGGGTTCCTCCGCAGCCCGCGCCGCACCTGCTCCGGGACGAGACCGCGCCACAGCTGCCGCGCCAGGTCCAGCGGCCCGGCGGCCGCCTCGACCTCCGCCACCGCCGCCTCCTCGCGCAGCAGGAACAGCTCGTCCGGCAGACCGAGCCGGGCGTCCCGGAACGCCGGGTAGCCCGCGTACTGCCGCCGTCCGTCCACCACCACCGGCGGATCGCCGTGCGCCGCCTCGTAGCGGACCTGGTCGCGCAGCGCCTCCGGCCGTACCGCGCAGGCGAGTTCGAGCCGCACCCGCTCGGCGACCGGCAGCCGGTGGTACACCTCGCGGGCACCGAACCGCTCGACCAGCCGGGCGGTCTCGACGCACACCCGCTCCTGCATGTCCGCGGTCAGCAGCAGGAAGCCCTCCCGCAGCAGCCGGGGCACGTCCCAGCCGAAGCTGCGGGCCCGGATGGCGTCCAACTCCTCGCCCGGCTCGGCCAGTTCGACGGCCACCTGCTGCAGCGCGGCGATCCCGCGCAGCCGGTCCAGCACCCCGGCCCGCTCGGTGACGTTGCCCCGGTCCTCGCGCAGCACCAGGAAGTAGCAGTCGTAGGAGGCGAGGACGGACACCCTGGCCGCCCGCAGGCAGGCCTCCAGGGTGAACGGCTGGTCCGAGAAGACCTTCAACCCCTCGTCGCGGCGCAGCCCGTGGCGCCGGACGAGGTCGAGCCGGAACAGCTTGGTGTCGGCCAGCGCCCAGGCCAGCGCGGAGTCGGCGAAGCCCACCGACTCGGCGTCGGCGTGGAAGATCCCCTGCGGCACCAGCCGCCCGTTCACCCCGACCTGCTTGGGCACCACCACGTCCGAGCCCCAGGCGTCGGCGGCCGTGACCAGTCGCTCCAGCGCCTCCTCGCCGAGCCAGTCGTCCGCGCCGAGGAACAGCACGTAGCGGCCGCGGGCGAGCTCCAGGCCGCGGTTGGTCGGGCCGGCCGGGCCGCCCGAGTTGGACTGGTGCACCACCGTGAACAGCCCGGGGTGGCGGGCGGCGTACTCGTCCAGCAGCTCCCCGCCGCCGTCCGTGGAGCCGTCGTCCACCGCCACCACCTCCAGCCGCCCCGGCGCCAGGGACTGCCCGACCAGCGAGTCCAGGCAGGCGGTGAGGTACGGCATGGTGTTGTAGACCGCGACCACCACGGTCACGTCGGGTACGGCCATCGGGTGGCGGGCCTCCGGTTCCGGACATCGGCGAGTGATGCCGGGTCAACTCACGGTGGGGGCCGGGGGTCACGACGATCACCCACACCGGTGACGCGGAACAGAACGCACCCCCGACCGTCGCACGGGTGAGCGACGGCCGGGAAGGCGAACCGCGGTCCGGCACCCGTCAGCCGATCGCGACCTCCGCGTACATCCGGGCGATCACGTCCTCGATGGCCGGCTCCCGCACCGACAGGTCCACCAGCGGGTAGCGCGCGGCGACCGCCGCCACGATCGGCGCGGCGCTCTCCTGGGCCGGGAAGGCCAGCCACTGGCGCGGCCCCTCGACCCTGGTGACCCGGGCCCCGGGCACCTCGACCGGGTGCCCGAGTTCCTGCGCGAGGTCCACCACCAGCGTCCGCTCGCTGCGGCCGGTGGCGTGCAGCCCCTCCAGCCCGCCGTCGTACACCAGCCGGCCGTGGTCGATCACCATCACCCGGCCGCAGAGCTGCTCGATGTCGGTCAGGTCGTGGGTGGTGAGCAGCACGGTGGTGCCCCGGTCCCGGTTGACCTCGCGCAGGAACTCCCGCACCCGGCCCTTGCTGACCACGTCCAGGCCGATGGTCGGCTCGTCCAGGTAGAGCACCCGGGGGTCGTGCAGCAGCGCCGCCGCGAGGTCGCCGCGCATCCGCTGGCCGAGCGAGAGCTGGCGCACCGGGGTGTCCAACAGCCCGCCGAGGTCGAGCAGTTCGACGCAGCGGTCGAGGTTCTCGCGGTACCGGGCGTCCGGGATCCGGTAGATCCGGCGGGCGAGCTCGAAGGAGTCGCGCAGCGGCAGGTCCCACCAGAGGGTGGTGCGCTGGCCGAAGACGACGCCGATCCGGCGGGCCAGCGCGACGCGCTCCCGGGCCGGGTCGACCCCGGCCACCCGCAGCCGTCCGGAGCTGGGAACGAGGATGCCGGTGAGCATCTTGATGGTGGTGGACTTGCCGGCCCCGTTGGGCCCGATGTAGCCGACGCACTCGCCGGCCTCGACGGTGAAGCCGAGCCCGTCCACCGCGCGGACCTCGCGCCTGGCCCGGCTGAACCGGCCGGTGCGGGTCCGCACGGTGAAGGTGCGGTGGACGTCCTGCAGTTCGATCAGTGCCATGGGGTTCCTCACGAAGCGAAGCGAAGCGGGGGGTTCAGCTGCCGGTGCCGCGGTAGGCGCGCAGCCCGGCCCGCCAGGCGAGTCCGGCGGCGAGGACGCAGACCGCGGCGGCCACCGGGGAGGCGAACTGGAAGGCGGTGGGCAGGCCGAGCGGGTCGGGCCGGTCGAGGATGCGCAGCGTGGGCAGCCAGTTGACGAAGGCCAGCGGGACGCCGAAGACCACCGCGGCGACCAGCTCCTTGGCGAAGATCGTCGGCGGGTAGTGCAGCAGGGTCGCGCCGCCGTAGGTGAAGGAGTTCTGGATCTCCTTGGACTCGCCCCACCAGAACTGGACGGTGGCGCCGCCGACGTAGACCGCGCCGAAGATGACGGTGCCGCAGAGCAGCAGGACGGGCACCAGCAGCACCCGGTCCCAGGTCCAGTGCACGTCCAGGGCGGTCAGCGACCAGACCAGCACGGCGACGGCCTGGAGCGGGCGGCCGAGCCGGCGCAGCGAGAAGCGCTCCGCGCACAGCTGGGAGAGCGCGGGCGCGGGCCGGATCAGCATGGTGTCCAGCGAGCCGCTCCTGATCCGCGCGCCCAGGCCCTCGGCCGAGCCGACCAGCAGGTTGGCCGTGCCGAGCGAGAAGGCCGCGGTGGCGTAGAGGAAGGCGGTCTCCGGCAGGCTCCAGCCGCCGAGCCGGTCGGTGTGCCGGAACATGATCACCAGCACCACGAAGTCGAGGGAGTGGGTGACCAGGCTGGCCACCAGGTTCAGGGCGAAGGAGGCCCGGTAGGCCATCATCGAACGCATCCACATCCGGGCGCAGAGCCACCAGGAGCGCAGCGCCCAGGCGGTGCGGGGCCCGAGGGGCTCGCGGGGCCCGAAGGAGTCGCGGGGCCCGAGGGGCTCCCGTACGAGCTGCTCAGCCACCCTGCACCACCACCCTGCGGGTGGCCAGCCACTGGGCGCCCCGCCCGGCGGCGAGCAGCACCGCCGCCCAGCCGAGCTGGAAGCCGAGCGCCCCGAGCAGCGCGGCGCCGCCGGTCCGCTCCAGGAAGACGTCGGTGGGGACGTTCACCAGGGCCGACCAGGGCAGCACCCGGCCGAGGTCGCCGAGCCAGCCGGGGAACAGCGCGACCGGCAGCAGCATCCCGGAGAAGAACATCGAGACCACCAGCATCACCGAGCGCACCCCCTCCGAGTCGTGCAGCCAGAAGCCGGTGATCGAGACCAGGAAGCGCAGCCCGAAGCTGACGATCACCGCGAGCAGCGCCGAGAGCAGGAAGAACGCCCAGGTCAGCGGGTGTTCGGGCAGCCGGATGCGGAACACCAGCGCGCCGATCAGCATCGGCACGGTGCCGCGCACCAGCGCCTGGAAGCCGGCCCGGCCGAGGTCGGAGGCCAGCCACCAGCCCTGGAAGTCGACCGGGCGGTAGAGGTCGACGGCGATGTCGCCGCTGCGGAAGCGGTCCTGGAGGTCGTCCTGGAAGCCGCCGCCCCACACCGCGACGGTGACCAGCAGGCTCTGGCTGACCCAGATGTACGTGACGGCCTGGCTCTGGTCGTAGCCGCCGAGGCCGGGGCGGGCCTGCCAGAGGGCGAGGAAGGAGGAGGCCAGGATGATGCCGAAGACGGTGTTGGTGAAGGTGCCGGCCACGGTGGCGGCCCGGTAGGTGGAGTAGCGGCGGAAGGCGCCGCGGGCAACGGCGGCGTAGAGCATATTGTCTCCTTGTCGACAAATGTGGGCAGAGGGAGGCGCCCCTCGACATCCGCGCACGCCCCAGCGGCTCCGACCGGCCGTACCCGGGGGGTGCCGGGCCTGGCGGGCGGAGCTGCGGAAGTCGGTGCGCCGGAAAGCCGGTGCACTGGAAGGCCAGTGCGCCGAAAAGTCGGTGCGCTATGCGGTTTTCACCTTTCACCGTACCTCCGGCCCGCACCACCCGCACCCGGTTTTTCCGACCTGAGCCGACGTCAAATAGCAGATAATCTCGGCATGACCTTGAGCACCCGCCGCCAGGCCAAACGGGCCGCCCGCCGCGAGGCCCGCCGCGCCCTCCCGCTCTGGCGCCGGCTCCTGCCCACCTGGCGGATCACCCTCGGCACCCTCACCGCGCTGCTCCTGCTCGCCGCCGGCGGCTTCGCCGTGCTCTACGTCATCGTCCCGGTGCCCGACCCCAACGCCCACGCCGTCGCCCAGAACAACATCTACCTCTACGCCGACGGCACCACCGAGATCGCCCGCACCGGCGCCGTCAACCGCACCGACGTCACCATCGACCAGATCCCGCTCCCGACCCAGCAGGCCGTCGTCTCCGCCGAGGACCGCACCTTCTACCAGAACCGCGGCATCGACCTGAAGGGCATGCTCCGGGCCGGCTGGAACACCCTGCTCGGCAAGGGCATGCAGGGCGGCTCCACCATCACCCAGCAGTACGTCAAGAACTACTACCTCACCCAGGACCGCACCATCGAGCGCAAGGGCCGCGAACTGCTCATCGCCCTCAAGGTCGACCAGCAGCGCGACAAGCGCGAGATCCTCGCCGGCTACCTCAACAGCAGCTACTTCGGCCGCGGCGCCTACGGCATCCAGAGCGCCGCCCACGCCTACTACGGCGTCGACGTCTCCCAACTCACCCTCGGCCAGGGCGCCTACCTCGCCTCCCTGCTCCAGGCCCCCAGCCTCTACGACGTCAAGACCGCCACCCCCGCCAACCGCGAGAAGGCCGTCGCCCGCTGGAACTACGCCCTCGACGGCATGGTCCAACTCGGCTTCCTCACCCCCGCCGACCGCGCCGCCACCACCTTCCCCGACCCGATCGACCCCCAGCCCGCCACCGGCCTCGCCGGCCAGGCCGGGTACCTGGTCGGCGTCGCCGACGACTACCTCGTCTCCTCCGGCACCATCGACGCCGCCACCCTCAAGGCCGGCGGCTGGCGCATCACCACCACCTTCGACAAGCCCCGGCAGGACGCCTTCGCCAAGGCCGTCCAGGAGCAGCTCACCGGCGAACTCGACCCCCAGGCCCGCCCCACCACCGACACCGACGTCCGGGTCGCCGGCGCCTCCGTCGAACCCGCCACCGGCCGGGTCGTCGCCGTCTACGGCGGCCCCGACTACGCCAAGCAGCCCTACAACGACGCACTGCGCCAGGACAACCAGATCGGCTCCACCTTCAAGCCCATCGACCTCGCCGCCGGCCTGGTCGCCCAGCACGACCTCGACGGCCGCCCGATCACCACCGAGTCCCGCTACGACGGCACCAGCGAACGCCCCGTCACCGGCGGCCCCACCCCCTACGCCCCGCCCAACGAGGACGGCGTCGACTACGGCAACATCACCCTGCGCTACGCCATGGTGAAGTCCGTCAACTCCGTGTACGCCCAGGAGGGCGTGGACGCCGGACTCGCCCGCGTCCGGGAGACCGCCGTCAGACTCGGCATCCCCGACAGCGTCCGCGGCATGGACCCGGCCAACACCTCGATGACCCTCGGCACCGCCACCCCCAGCGCCCTCGACCTGGCCGGCGCCTACGCCACCCTCGCCGACCACGGCCAGGCGCACACCCCCTGGTCCGTCCTCAAACTCGAACGCGTCAACCCCGGCGGCGCCGTCGACGTCCCCAAGATGCCCGAGCACAACCCCACCGACGCCCTCGACCGGGAGATCGCCGACTCCGTCACCGACGTGCTGCGCGACGTCATCAGCCCGCGCGGCACCGGCGCCGCCGCCCTCGACCTCGGCCGCCCCGCCGCCGGCAAGACCGGCACCACCGACTCCAACCTCTCCGCCTGGTTCGCCGGCTACACCCCCGAACTCGCCACCACCGTCGGCCTGTTCCGGGAGAACCCGAAGACCCACGCCAAGGAACCGCTGGCCGGCACCGCCGGACTCAGCCGGATCAACGGCGGCGCCTTCCCCACCCGGATCTGGACCGCCTACACCGCCGCCGCCCTCGACGGCACCCCCACCCAGGACTTCGACCTCCGGACCGGACACGGCGCCACCACCGCCACCCCCTGGCCCGGCGTGTCCGCTGGCAGCAGCCCCAGCGCCACCACCCCGACCACCGCCCCGGCCGCCGGCGGCGAACCCACCACCACCGACCCGGCCCCCGGCACGCCCGCCGGCCACACGCCCAGCGCCCCCGCCGCCACCGGCCAGCCCCCCACCGGCCCCAACACCCCCAGCCCGCAGGCCACCAGGCCGACGACCACCGACCCGGAGCAGCCCAGCCCCACCCCGAAGCCCACCCTGGTCCAGCCGACCCGCCCCACGGCCCTGCCCAGCGCCACCGGCGGCCCCGCGAGCCACCCGGTACCGCCGCCGCCCCCGACGCCCTGAGCCCCCGATCGGCTCCCGGTCAGCCCCTGAGCTCCTTCTCCAGCGGGGTGCGGAACCGCGGCGTCACCCGCACCTCGCCCAGCCAGCCCGCCAACCGCTCCGCCTCCGCCGCGACCGCCCGCTCCACCTCCGCCCCGGCCCCCCGGAACAACCGCCACACCACCTCGCCGTCCGCGCGCTGCGTCCAGCCGCCCACCACCTCGCCGCACCACCACACCGTCGGCCCGGCGTTGCCCGCCCGGTCGAACAGCGCCGACACGTCCTCCGGCCGCAGGTACCAGTCCCGCCCGCGCCAGCCCATCACCGCCGGGTCCAGCGCGGGCAGCAGCGCCGCCCACGGCTCCGGCTCCGCCACCGGCCCCTCGTCCCCCGGCAGCACCAGGGCCGGCGCCCCGTCGGCCAACGCCACGTCCAGCGCCCCGAGATCGGCCAGCGCCCGGCGGACGTCCCCCAGCGTCCAGCCCGTCCACCACTTCACGTCCTCGACCGTCGCCGGCCCGTACGCCGCCAGCCAGCGCCGCACCACCTCGGCCTTCGCCTCCCGCACCGGCACCTCCGGCCACTGCGGCACCAGCGCCCACGGGTAGCTGCTGCTCAGCCACGACCCGCGCGGACGGCAGCGGCGCACGTGCCCGTCCGAGGCCAGCAGCCGCAGCAGCCGGCTGCCCACGCTCTGCCGCGCCTCGTACGCCTTGCCCGCCGACATCAGCATCGTCTCGCGCAACTGCGGTACGTCCTCGGAGAGTTCCTTGGTCGTCGCCTCGCCGCGCCCGGCCAGCGCGGCCAGCACCTCGCGCTCCGCCTCCGCCAGCCGGGCCTCGTCCCAGCCCTCGGCGTGGTCCCGCAGGTGCTTCAGCAACGTCGCCCGCTCCTTCGCCGCGATCGCCCGCGCCGCCGCCGAACTCACGTACGGGGCCAGGCCCTCCGTCACCGCGAAGATCGTCCGCCGCATCGACAGCAGCTTCACCAGCGAGACGTCCTCGTACAGCGCCCGGTCCACCTCCGCCGCCGAGGGCTCGGCCAGCCGCGCGCAGGCCGACAGGTACACCGTGGCCGCGTCCGTCGCGTGCAGCCCGACCACCGCGTCGGCCACGTCCTCCACCCGCGCCGCCCGCACCGACGGCGCCAGCAGCTGACGCCGCCCCAGCCTGGCCCGACGCTCCCCGTCCCCGATCACCGGCACACTCATGCCGGGACCCTAGCGCGCGGCACCGACAACGCCCCCGATCCCCGCGGCGGACCGCCATGTCGCGGACCCCCGCCGCGAAAGCACGGTGCCCCCGACCCGGGTCGGGGGCACCTCAGGGCACGGAGCGGATCAGACCGTCACAGGTACAGCCCGGTCGAGCCCTCCGTGTCGCCGAAGCGGGTGGCGGCGACGGCGTGCAGGTCGCGCTCGCGCAGCAGCACGTAGGTGGCGCCGCGGACCTCGACCTCCAGCTTGTCCTCCGGGTCGTACAGCACCCGGTCGCCGGGCTCCACCGAGCGCACGCTCTGGCCCACCGCGACGGCCTCCGCCCAGGTACAGCGCTTGGACAGCTCCGCCGTGGCCGGGATCAGGATGCCGCCGGTCGAACGGCGCTCGCCCTCGCCGCCCTCGATCCGCACCAGCACGCGGTCGTGCAGCATCCGGATCGGCAGCTTCTCGCCGAGCCGGTCGTGGCGGGCGGGCTCCTGCGCGTCGTCGGAGCGCGTCGGTTCGTGGTTCGTACTCACGGTCCCGAAGGTACCTCCCCCGGGCGCGGGGCGTGACGCTGGCCCGGTATCCGGAAGGCCCGGCAGGCGGAGCGCCGGGCGCGCGGAAGCCCGGGCACGCGAAAGGCCGGGCACCCGTCGCGCCCGGCCCCGCCGTCCCGCTGTGCGCTCAGCCCTTGCGGCGCTTGCGCGCCGAGGCGACCAGCAGCACCAGGCCCACGCCGACCAGCGCGGCCGGGACGATCCGCTCGCGGCGCGGCTGCCCCTTCTCGTCCACGAACTGCGCCCGGACCTTCTCCACCACGCCGCTGGCGGCCACGTACGCCCGGGCGGTCTTCTCCTCGACGGCGGCCACCGCCTTGGCCTTGACCTGGGCGGTCACCGTGCTCGGGTGGACGCGGACGGCCAGCTCGTCCAGGGTCGACGCCAGCCGGTCACGCGTCCGCTCGATGTCCGCCTCGATCTGGGCGGTCGTCCGCGCCGACTTGTCCTGCGTGCTCGCCTCGCCCACTCGGGCCACCCCATTCACTCGCCGATGTTGTTCCATCCGATCCCTGCGATCGGTGCGACTGACCCAGTGTGTCAGCTGCCGCACACGGTCGCGCGGCCCCACCCACCATCGGAGGTAAGTTTGCCGTGGTACGACCGCCCGTCCCAGCATCCAGGAGAGTACGACCGTGAGTGAGCGTCTCCAGCCCGGCGACACCGCGCCCGCCTTCAGCCTGTCCGACGCCGACGGCAACCAGGTGTCCCTCGCCGACCACGCGGGCCGCAAGGTCATCGTCTACTTCTACCCCGCCGCCCTGACGCCCGGCTGCACCAAGCAGGCCTGCGACTTCACCGACAACCTGGAGGTCCTCGCGGACGCCGGCTACGACGTCATCGGCATCTCCCCGGACAAGCCGGAGAAGCTCGGCAAGTTCCGCGAGGCCGAGAACCTCAAGGTCACCCTGCTGTCCGACCCGGACAAGGAGGTGCTGGAGGCGTACGCCGCCTTCGGCGAGAAGCAGAACTACGGCCGCACCTACCTGGGCGTCATCCGCTCCACGATCGTCGTGGACGAGCACGGCAAGGTCGAGCACGCGTTCTACAACGTGCGGGCCACCGGCCACGTCGCCAAGCTGCTGCGCGACCTCAAGGTCGGCGCGTAAGCGTCGGCGCGTAAGCACGGCCGGTACGACGAAGCGGTGGCGGCACACCCCCCGACCGGGTGCACCGCCACCGCCGTCCTCACCTCAGCGGACCGCCCTGATCAGCAGGTCCCGAGGTCGCTCCAGACGCCCCACGAGCCGCTGGCCGCGGGGTCGTCGCCCTTGGTCCACCACTTGTTCTGGTAGTAGTGGCCCTTCCACGAGACCTTGGTGGGCGTCGCGTAGGTGGTGCCGGCGTCCCAGCTCGGGGCGGCCGCGCAGGTGCCCGAGGTCGGGGTCGCGGTCGGCGTCGGCGTCCCGGTCGGGGTGGCCGTCGGCGTGCCGGTCGGCGTGCCCGTGGGGGTCGGCGTCGGGGTGGCCGTCTGCGACGGCGTCGGGGTCGGGGTCGGCGTGCCGCCGTCCACCGCGCCGCGGGTCAGGTCGCCCTTGATCCCGTACAGCGTGCCGCCCACGTTGACCGTCCAGTTCGACGGCGTGGACACCGGCAGGTAGTAGACGAAGTCCATGTCGATCGAGGCGCCCGGCGCCAGCGACTGCCAGCCCGGCAGCTTGACCGACACCCGGTTGTAGGTGCCCTTCAGGCCGCCCACGTTGCCCGGGCCCGGGTTGTCCTGCTTGATGACCTGGAGGCCGAAGCCGGACTGGTCCTTGGCGTTGCCCGGGGCCGAGTTGCCGTAGTCGAACTGGAACTCGGTGCCGCCCGGCAGGGTCAGCGTCGAGTTGTTGACGATGTGCAGCTTCGGGTTGATCGGGTAGTTCGAGTCGCCCAGCGCGAAGTTGGTGAACGACACGTCGATCGGCAGGGTCTGCTGCGGCAGCGCGGTCGTCGCGCGGATCGCGCCGTACGGGGCCGCCGACTTGAACTTGTCGTACATCAGCGAGGTCAGCGTCGAACCGGGCACGTACTCGCCCTTGCCGCCGTTGGCGGCCGCGTCCCACTTGTAGTCGCCCGCGAGCTCCCAGATCATCGCGCCGCCGGCGCCCTGGTTGACGATGTAGTCCGCCTTGGCGCCCACCGACTGCTCGTCCTCGGTGGAGAGGAACACCTTCTTGGCGTCGTTCCACAGCCACGGCGCCACCAGCGCGGAGCTGTAGTTGCGGGTGTAGGTGCCCTGCAGCGCGGTGTCGGAGACGCCGTACTTGGCCAGGTAGTCGGGCAGGATGCCCTTCTCCAGGTTCTTGGCGTGCCACATCGGGTTCGACCCGGCCGGGGACTCCTTGCCCGCGTCGTCCTTGTCGTTCCAGATGTTGTCGATGCCGACCGCGCCGTCACCGCAGGCCGTCAGGCCGGAGCCGGCCGGGCAGGTGGTCGCCGAGGCGGTGCCCCAGAGGCCGTTGGTGCCGCCCTGCACGTTCTTGAAGCCGCGGGTGTAGTACGGCAGGCCGACGTTGATCCGGCCGCCGGGCATCGAGCCGCGGAAGTAGTGGTACGACCAGTCGGCGTTCAGGTAGCCGATGCCGCCGTACTGCCCGGTGCCGTAGACGTTGGCGGCGGCCAGCTCGCCGTCCTTGCCGTCGTCGTACAGCGAGGCGTTCGGGCCCACGTACTTGTTCCAGGCGCCGTGCAGGTCGTACGACATGATGTTGACGTAGTCCAGGTACTTCGCCACCTGGAAGGTCTCCATGCCGCGCAGCAGGTAGCCGGAGGACGGGGCGGCGACCGACAGCAGGTAGTGCCTGCCGTCGGCGGCGCCGGCCTTGTCCAGGCTCTCGCGCAGGGTCTTCATCAGCGCCGCGTAACCCTTGGCCAGCGAACCGCGCTTGGCGTTGGCGAGCTGCCAGTCCAGCGGGTTGCCGGCGTCCTTCATCGAGGTCGGGTACTCGTAGTCGACGTCGACGCCGTTGAAGCCGTACTTGCGGATGAAGTCGACCGAGGAGGCGGCGAAGGTGTCGATGCCGGCCTGGTTGACGCTGCCGTCCGGGTTGACGGTCATCGAGTAGAAGCCGCCGGAGTTGACGCGCTTGCCGTCGTCCCCGAAGTAGCCGCCGGTCTCGGTCCAACCGCCCACCGAGATCAGGGTCTTGACGTTCGGGTACTGCTTCTTGAACTTCGTCAGCAGGTTGAAGTGGCCCTTGTACGGCAGGCTCGGGTCCAGCTCGGCACCGGGGACGCCGGGGAAGGAGATCCCGGTGGCCTCGTTGGTCGGGCCGTCGGTGCCGACCGAGAGCTTGTTGTCGCCGCCGACGTGGCCGAAGGCGTAGTTGAGGTGGGTGACCTTGTCCCAGGGGATGTCGGTCGCCAGGTACGGGGCGTCGCCGTTCTTGCCGGTGCGCCAGCCGGTGAAGTAGCCGATGATGCGGCGCTGGTGGTCCGCGCCCATCTTCTCGCGCCCGCTGGTGTCGTAGACGGAGCAGTACGGGACGTCCACGCCGGGCGTCTGGTACAGGCCGTCGGGCCGACAGGCCGCGTTGTCGACGGCCGCCGACGCCTGCGAGGGCGCCGCACCCAGCGTCGCCATCAGCAGTCCGGCCAACGAGGCCGCCGCGAGCGAGGCCACACCGGCGCGGGCCGCCGGGCTCTTCCGGCGGTGCGCGGCGGTGGGACGCCGCTCCGCCGTGTTTCGGATCAACACTCGGTCCTCCAGGAGAGAGTGTCGGCGCGTGCCTGTGGGGGAGCACGCACGTGGGGGGTTGCAATTGGCGGAGAAGCTATGTGGTCTGAACCACATAGGTCAATAGGTCTGTACCAATTGGTAATCAACAGCCAAACATCACAGGTCGGAAGCGCGCGACATCCAGTCAGCCCCCTGGCTGAAACCCACTCCCGACACCCCCGGGCCGACCCGACGGACCCGGCGCCACCGCCGCCGCGGGGCCCGGACGCGGCACCGGCGGGGCGACGGCGGAAGTCGCTGTCCCCACACTCGGCGAAGCCCTAGACTGGTCGCCATGCGGCCTTGGCGGAATTGGCAGACGCCTGGGTTTTAGGTGCCCATGGGAGAAATCCCGTGAGGGTTCGAGTCCCTCAGGCCGCACTAGCCTTAAATTCGAAGGCCCGCCCCGAGAGTGATCTCGGGGCGGGCCTTCGACGTGTCCGGCGGACGGGGCGTCAGGCGATGAGGTCCTTCACGACCGGGGCGAGGGCGCGGAAGGCCTTGCCGCGGTGGCTGATGGCGTTCTTCTCGTCGGCGGTGAGCTCCGCGCAGGTGCGGGTCTCGCCGAGGGGCTGGAGGATCGGGTCGTAGCCGAAGCCGCCGTCGCCGGCCGGGGCGGTGCGCAGGGTGCCGAGGAGGCGGCCCTCGACGACGCGCTCGGTGCCGTCGGGGAGGGCGAGGGCGGCGGCGCAGAAGAAGTGGGCGCCGCGGTGCGGCTCGGCGATGTCGGAGAGCTGGGCGAGCAGCAGGTCGAGGTTGGCGCGGTCGTCGCCGTGCTTGCCGGACCAGCGCGCGGAGAAGATGCCGGGCGCGCCGTTCAGCACGTCCACGCAGAGGCCGGAGTCGTCGGCGACGGCGGGCAGGCCGGTGGCGCGGGCCAGGGCGTGGGCCTTGAGCAGGGCGTTCTCGGCGAAGGTGACGCCGGTCTCGGGGACGTCCGGGATCTCCGGGTAGGCGTCGGCGCCGACGAGTTCGACGTCCAGGCCGGCGTCCGCCAGGATGGCGCGGAGCTCGGTGACCTTGTGCTGGTTGCGGGTGGCGAGGATCAGGCGGGTGGACATATCGCCCACCCTACCGAGTGGCCGGAGGCGGTCAGCCGGTGCAGAGCGAGGTGAGGTTGCCGGCCGCGTTGCCGAGCGGCTTGAGGTCCGGGACCTCGTTCCTGTCCGCCGCCCGCTGCACGTTCTCGACCTGCTTCTGCAGATCGGTCACGGCCTTGGCGACGTCGGTGTTCTTGGAGTTCTTCCCGACCTGGTCGAGGTCGTTCTTGAGCTTCTGCAGGGCCTTCCCGGCGGCCGCCGAGTCGTTGCTCGCGTTGTCGTACGCCTGGGTGACGTCGGCGAGGTCGCCGGTGATCCTCACGGCGGTGTTGCCGCAGTCGAGCGCCTTCTGGGCGGCGGAGCAGCTCACCATGCTGAGCGGGAGGATCGCGATGAGTCCGGCCACGGCGAGGGCGGCGGGGCGGGCGATGCTCGACGGCATCCGATCCTCCTGGGGGGCGCGGGTTCCGTGGGGTGGGACGCGCGCAGAGGGGTGCGCGGTTCCCGCAGCGGGGGTGCTGCGGGAACCGTACGGTCTCCGGACCCGGCCTGTACAGCAGGCCGACCGTCAGGTCGACCCTTCGGCGGGCCGTTCGCCCCGCGGCCCCACCCGCGGCCCGTACGCGCGTCCGTACCGGTCCGAACGGCCGTCCCCACCCACGGGTTGACCGTCCGTCCGTTCCGCTCCACGGCCGCGGGGCCCTCGCCGGTTCAGCCTTCCAGGGCCTTGCGCTGGATCTCGTCGAGCTCCGCGCAGCCGAGGCTGCCGAGGTCGAGCAGCCGGTCGAGCAGCTCGCGGTCGAACGGGGCGCCCTCGGCGGTGCCCTGGACCTCGACGAAGCGGCCGTCGGAGGTGCAGACGATGTTCATGTCGGTCTCGGCGCGCACGTCCTCCTCGTACTGGAGGTCGAGCATCGGGACGCCGTCGATGATGCCGACGCTGACGGCGCTGACGCCGCCGGTGATCGGCTGGCCCTTGGCGCGCAGCAGCTTCTTGTCGCGGGCCCAGGCGACGGCGTCGACCAGGGCGACGTAGGCGCCGGTGATGGCGGCGGTGCGGGTGCCGCCGTCGGCCTGGAGGACGTCGCAGTCGAGGACGATGGTGTTCTCGGCGAGCGCGCGGTGGTCGACCACGGCGCGCAGCGAGCGGCCGATGAGCCGGCTGATCTCGTGGGTGCGGCCGCCGATGCGGCCCTTGACGGCCTCGCGGTCGCCGCGGGTGTTGGTGGCGCGCGGGAGCATGGAGTACTCGGCGGTGACCCAGCCCTCGCCGCTGCCCTTGCGCCAGCGGGGCACGCCCTCGGTGACGCTGGCGGTGCACAGCACCTTGGTGTCGCCGTAGGAGATGAGGACGGAGCCTTCGGCGTGCTTGCTCCAGCCCCGTTCGATGGTGATCGGGCGGAGCTGGTCGGGGGTGCGGCCGTCGATGCGTGACATAGGCACTGAGCGTAGTCGCTCCGGGGGGCCGCTTCCGGAGGCGAGCCGGAGAGGGCGGGGACGCGCCACGGCCCGCCGTCCCCCTGAGCGGGTCGGCGGGCCGGGCGGGCTGAACCTGGGTGGTTCAGCTCACATCATGTCCTCGATGTCGGCGGCGATCGGGTCGGCGTCGGTGCCGATGACGACCTGGATCGCGGTGCCCATCTTCACGACGCCGTGGGCGCCGGCGGCCTTGAGGGCGGCCTCGTCGACCAGGGAGGCGTCCTTGACCTCGGTGCGCAGGCGGGTGATGCAGCCCTCGACCTCTTCGATGTTGTCGATGCCGCCCAGACCGGCGACGATCTTCTCAGCCTTGCTGGCCATCTGGTTTCTCCCTCTGTCTCGGCCCTTCGGCGGCTCTGCCGGGTGCCGTCCTGCGCTGGTGCTGGGTGTCCCTCGACCGTCGTGCGGTGAGGTGCGTGCCGGTGGCTGACGCGGGTTCGGCCGCGGTCGGCCTGCGAGCGGCGCGACCAGCATCACCCGTGCCGGTCCGGTCCGCCACGTTAGTCCACTTTCGGCCCATTCCGGCGGGCAGGCTCCGGATCGCCGCCCGAGGATGACGATCAGCGGGGCTCGCGCCTCCGGAGTGCGACCTGCGTCAAGTGGTCTACACCAATATATGTGTACTCCGACGAACGCGGGAACGGCCCCGGGTGTTCCCGAGCCCTGCCCGAGGGTCCCGCCGGGCCCCCGGCAGGCAACTGCTCTCGGAGGGCGAAGGATGAGTTCGGCAGGCGCCACGGCCCCGCAGGCCAAACGATGGCACATCTTCTACGGCGGCCTCCAGAAGATGGGCCGCTCCCTGCAGCTCCCGGTGGCGGTGCTCCCCGCCGCGGGCATCCTCAACCGCCTCGGCCAGCCGGACGTGTTCGGCAAGGACGGCCTCGGCTGGGACAACGTCGCGAAGGTCTTCGCCTCCGCCGGCGGCGCGCTGCTCGACTCCTCCTTCGGCCTGCCGCTGCTGTTCTGCATCGGCGTCGCGATCGGCATGGCGAAGAAGGCGGACGGCTCGACGGCGCTCGCCGCCGTGGTCGGCTTCCTGGTGTACTACAAGGTCCTGCACGCCTTCCCGGAGAGCTGCAAGCCGCCGACGGTGCTGGTCAGCGACCAGTGCGTGGACTACAGCTCGGCGAAGGCGGCCGCCGCGACGTTCCAGAACCCGGGGGTGCTCGGCGGCATCCTGATCGGCCTGATGTCGGCCTGGCTGTGGGTGCGGTTCCACCGCACCAAGCTGGTCGACTGGCTCGGCTTCTTCAACGGCCGCCGCCTGGTGCCGATGATCACCGCGCTGGTCGGCATGCTGACCGCCGTGGTGGCGCTCTGGGTCTGGCCGCCGATCGGCCGCGGCCTGAACGACTTCTCGCAGACCCTCTCCGACCTGGGCGCGGGCGGCGCCGGCATCTTCGGCCTGTTCAACCGGGCCCTGCTGCTGATCGGCATGCACCAGCTGCTGAACACCTTCGTCTGGTTCCAGTTCGGGGAGTTCACCAGGCCGGACGGCGCGATCGTGCACGGCGACATCCCGCGCTTCCTGGCGGGCGACCCGACGGCCGGCCAGTTCCAGTCCGGCTTCTTCCCGATCATGATGTTCGCGCTGCCGGCCGCCGCGCTCGCGATCGCGCACTCGGCGAAGCCGCACCGGCGCAAGGAGATCTACGGCCTGATGCTCTCGGTCGGCCTGACCTCCTTCGTGACGGGCGTCACCGAACCGATCGAGTACTCCTTCGCCTACATCGCCCCGGCCCTGTACGCCGTGCACGCGCTGCTGACCGGCGCCTCGATGGCGGTGACCTGGGGGCTCGGGGTGCACGACGGGTTCAGCTTCTCGGCCGGCCTGATCGACTACGTGATCAACTGGGGACTGGCCACCAAACCGTGGCTGATCATCCCGATCGGCCTCTGCTTCGCCGTCGTGTACTACGCGCTCTTCCGGTTCATCATCGTCAAATTCAACCTGAAAACTCCCGGTCGGGAGGACGAGGCCGAGGTCGAGGACGTCACCAAGGCCTGAACACGGGCGTCACCCGAGTTATCCCCGCAAAGGCCTCCGGACCACCGGTCCGGGGGCCTTCGGCATTTCCGAAAGCCCGGCCGACCGGGCCCAACGCGCCTGGCAGGGCCCACCGGAGCACGCTGTGCTTTTGTTGCGCGATTAGCCAAAATCGATTTTGTTGCGCAGTCGGCCAAAATCCCAATCGCGGTCGCTACCATGATCGCCATTCGGTAAGTAGGTTTCGATTTCATAGCGCTTCCCGGCGACACCGCTTTCCGGGGTTCCTCGACTTCTCCACCCGTGCTACAAAACTGGTCTACACCACGTGTGGTGTAGACCAGTTCGCGGTTCGGCCCCTGTGCCTTCCCCCCGACCGACCGCCATGCCGTTAGGAACCCACCCCCATGAGTCAGTCTGCGCAGGCACCGGCGCCCGCCACGGCTCCGGCCTCACCCAGCCCCGTCAAGAAGTTCGGCCAGGACCTCCTCCAGGGTCTGCAGAAGATCGGCCGCAGCCTCCAGCTGCCGGTCGCCGTCCTCCCGGCCGCGGGCATCCTGCTCCGGCTGGGCCAGCCCGACGTCTTCGGCAAGGACGGGCTCGGCTGGGGAAAGGTCGCCGAGGTCTTCGCCACCGCCGGTGACGCCGTCTTCAAGAACCTCGCGCTCCTCTTCTGCGTCGGCGTCGCGATCGGCTTCGCCAAGAAGGCAGACGGCTCCACCGCGCTGGCGGCCCTGGTCGGCTACCTGGTCTTCAAGAACGTGCTGACCGTCTTCCCGATGGACGGCACCGTCACCGAGGCGCTGCCGGCCGGAAAGCCGCAGGACCCGGGTGTCTTCGGCGGCATCATCGTCGGTCTGCTGAGCGCCGTGATCTGGCAGAGGTTCCACCGCACGAAGCTCGTCGACTGGCTCGGCTTCTTCAACGGCCGCCGTCTCGTGCCGATCATCATGGCCTTCGTCGGCACCCTGCTGGGCGTCGTCATGGGCCTGATCTGGGGCCCGATCGGCACCGGCCTGACCAACGCCAGCGACTGGCTGACCGGCCTCGGCTCCGGCGGCGCCGCCATCTACGGTGTCGCCAACCGCGGCCTCATCCCGGTCGGCATGCACCAGTTCCTCAACACCTTCTTCCAGCAGCAGGTCGGCAGCTTCACCGACGCCTCCGGCCACACCTGGACCGGCGACATCCCGCGCTTCTTCCACGGCGACCCGACCGCCGGCCAGTTCATGTCCGGCTTCTTCCCGATCATGATGTTCGGCCTGCCGGCCGCCGCCCTCGCGATCGCCCACACCGCGCGCCCCGAGCGCCGCAAGGCCGTCCTCGGCCTGATGATCTCGCTCGCGCTGACCAGCTTCGTGACCGGTGTCACCGAGCCGATCGAGTTCTCGTTCATGTTCATCGCCCCGGTGCTCTACCTGATCCACGCGGTGCTCACCGGCGTCTCGATGGCCGTGACCTGGGGCCTGGGCGTGCACGACGGCTTCGGCTTCTCCGCCGGTCTGATCGACTACGCGCTCAACTGGAACCTGGCCACCAAGCCGTGGCTGATCATCCCGATCGGCCTGGTCTTCGCCGCGATCTACTACTTCGCGTTCCGCTTCGCCATCGTCAAGTTCAACATCAAGACCCCCGGTCGCGAGGACGACGACGAGATCGAGGACGTCACCAAGGCCTGACGCCCGCGTCACCGCCCGCTCCCAAGGCCCCGTCCCGCCGCTGCTCCCCCCGCGGCGGGACGGGGCCTTCGGCGTACCCGGGCGCGCCCACGCGGCTCCGGCGGCTCCCCGACCGGACTCCCGCCGGACTCCGCCGGACTCCGGCGGGCTCCGGCGGGCTCCGGCGGGCGGAAACGACGGTTGACGAACCGCCGGACGCCCTGGTCAACTGAAGCGGTGAACGCCTCGTGCCCGCTGGTCACCCGCAGCCACATCGACTTCGGTCGCGTGTGGTCCGCGGCGTGTCGCGGCTGAGCTGACCGTTCCCCCACCGCCGCCCGGCTGACGTCCCGCCCGGCGCCGGTCCTCCCTCCCCCGCCCGTACGGGCTCCGCCCGCGGGCCGCCACCGCGCTCCGGCGCGCCCCCGCGCACCCGTGTCCCCGTACGGGTGCGCCGGTGCCCGCACGCGTCCGCACGAGGAAGCCAGGCTCACCATGCCCCGCCAGTTGCACCTGTCCGCAGCCCTCGACAGCCCCGGCCGTCTCGACGCCGGGCACTACACCGCCCTCGCCCGCCTCGCCGAGCGGGCCACCCTGGACTTCGTCACCCTCGACGACTCCTTCGCCGCCGAGCCGAGCCGCCCCGACGCGCTCGCCGCCCTCGCCCGGACCGCCCCGCTGACCGGCCGGGTCGGGCTGGTGCCGACCGTCACCACCACCCACACCGAGCCCTTCCACACCTCGATCTCGGTCAACACCCTGGACTGGGTGAGCGAGGGCCGGGCCGGCTGGCTGGTCGGCGTCTCCACGACCGAGGCCGAGGCGCGGGCCTTCGGCCGCCGCCCCGTCGCCGCCGAGGACGAGCTGTGGGCCGAGGCCGCCGACGCCGTCGAGGTGGCCGCCCGGCTCTGGGACAGCTGGGAGGACGACGCGGAGATCCGCGACACCGCCACCGGACGGTTCATCGACCGCGACAAGCTGCACTACATCGACTTCGAGGGCCCGCGCTTCTCCGTCCGCGGCCCGTCCATCACCCCGCGCCCGCCGCAGGGCCGCCCGGTGGTCGTGGTGCCCGTCGCCGCCGCCGACCTCGCGCCGGACGCCTCCCCGGGCGGGCGGGCCCGGGTCGACGCCGCGATCCGGCACGCCGACGTCGTCCTACTCGACGCCCCCGACCGGGCCACCCGGCTGACCGCCGCCACCGAACTGCGGCTGCGGGCCGGCGAGAACCTGCGCGTCCTCGCCCGGCTCGACACCGACCTGTCCGCCCTGCCCGACCGGGCCGCCGACGAGCGGCTGCTCGCCGAGCTCACCGCACCCGGCACCGGCGTCGACGGCTTCCACCTCTCCCCCGCCGACCCGTCGCGCGACCTCGCCGCGCTGGCCGACCGGATCGCCCCCGCCCTGCGCGCCGCCGGACTGCTGCGCACCGGGTACACCGGCCGCACCCTGCGCGACCACCTCGGCCTGGCCCGCCCGGCCAGCCGCTACGCCGCCCGCCCCGCCGACGGCTCCCCTGCCTCCCCCGCCTCCACCGCCGCTCCCGCCCTCGCCGAGGTGACCCGATGACGGACCGACCGCTCAAGCAGATCCACCTCGCCGCGCACTTCCCCGGCGTCAACAACACCACGGTGTGGAGCGACCCGGCCGCCGGCAGCCACATCGAGTTCTCCTCCTTCCGCCACCTCGCGCAGACCGCCGAGCGCGGGAAGTTCGACTTCTTCTTCCTCGCCGAGGGCCTGCGGCTGCGCGAGACCAAGGGCCTCATCCACGACCTCGACGTGGTCGGCCGCCCCGAGTCGATCACCGTGCTGAACGCGCTGGCCGCCGTCACCGAACGGCTCGGCCTGGCCGCCACCGTCAACGCGACCTTCAACGAGCCGTACGAACTGGCCCGCCGCTTCGCCTCGTTGGACCACCTCTCCGGCGGCCGCGCGGCCTGGAACGTGGTCACCTCCTCGGACGCCTTCACCGGGGAGAACTTCCGCCGCGGCGGGTACCTGGACCGCGCCGACCGCTACATCCGGGCCGCCGAATCCGTCCAGCTGGCACGGAAGTTCTGGGACGCCGGGGAGGAGCCAGTCCGGCACTCCGGCCCGCAGTTCGAGGTCGAGGGCAGGCTCTCGCTGCCGCGGCCGCCGCAGGGCCACCCGGTGGTGATCCAGGCCGGGGACTCCGACGAGGGGCGCGAGTTCGCGGCCGCCGCCGCCGACGTGGTCTTCTCCCGGCACTCCACCCTCGCCGACGGCCAGGCCTTCCACGCCGACGTCAAGCGCCGGCTCGCGGCGTACGGCCGCAAGCCGGACGAGCTGAAGATCATGCCCGGGGTCACCTTCGTCCTCGGCGACACCGACGCCGAGGCGGACGAACGGGCCCGGGAGATCCGCCGGGCCCAGGTGAGCCCGCAGACCGCGATCGCCTTCCTGGAGCAGGTCTGGGGCGTCGACCTGTCCGACCACGACCCGGACGGACCGCTGCCGGCCGTCGACCCCGACCCGGACAGCGGCCTGGTCCAGGGCCGGGTCCGGCACGCCGACCCGGTGGCCGTCGCCGAACGGTGGCGGGCGGTGGCCGCGGAGAAGAAGCTGACCAGCCGCGAACTGGTGATCGAACTGACCGGCCGGCAGTCCTTCATCGGAGCGCCCGCCACCGTCGCCGCCGAGATCGACCGCTTCGTGCAGAGCGACGCGGCCGACGGCTTCATCCTCGTCCCGCACCTCACCCCGGGCGGTCTGGACGAGTTCGTCGACCGCGTGGTCCCGCTGCTCCAGGAGCGCGGGGTCTTCCGCACCGACTACACCGGCCCCACCCTGCGGGACCACCTCGGGCTGCCCGTCCCCGGCCTGCGCTAGCCGTCCGGCCGGGGACGGCACTGCCGTGCGCGGTCAGCCGGTGCGGCGGCGGCGGATCAGCACGAAGGCCCCCGCACCGGCGCCGACCAGCAGCGCGCCGACGCCCGCGATCAGGCCGGTCCGGTCGCTGTCCGCACCGGTGGAGGCCAGGTTCGCGTCCACCGGCCGGGCGGCCGCGGCGGGAACGTTGTCCGCGGACAACACGGCGGGCTGCGAAGCGGCCGGAGCGGGGGCGGCCGGCGCCGTGGTGGTGTCGCCGGCCGGCTGGGCGACGCCCGCGCCGCCGTCCGGCTTCGGCTGCGAGCCGTCGGAGCCGGCCGGCCCGGTCGAGGGCTCGCCGGCCTTGTGGGTGCCGGTCGGTGAGGGCTTCGGCGCGGGGGCGACGACCTCGGTGGTGGCGCCCTGCGAGCACATGGTGGTGCCCCGGAAGGGCATCTCCTCGCCCTCGTTGACGAACACGCAGGGGTTCAGCGCCGTCCTGCCCAGCGGGCTGTCGGCGGGGTAGCTGACCCGGACCCGCCGGGTGGTCGAACTCTGGGGCGCCGCCGAGGAGTTGCGACCGTCCAGGTAGTGGCCCGCCACGGGCTCCGCCGGGGCCGTGACGCCCGGCACGGTGGTCCACTTCCCGTCGGCGCCGCGGACCTCGACCTTGGCGAGGCGGTCGGTGAACAGCACGTTGCCGAGGTTGGTGTAGGCGGACGGCGTCGGGTTCGAGAGCACCGCGTCGAACTCGACGGGCTCGCCGCCCGCGACGACCTCGGCCGGGACCCCGGACACGCCGTTGCTGATCCCCTCCACCTTGACCACGTGGCTGTCGGTGAGCGGCGGCTCGACCGGGGAGTCCTGCGACCAGCCCTTGACGCCGGTGCGGAAGGTGAGGCTCGGACCGGTGCCGCCGTTGGTGGCCCCGTCGTGGGGCCTGCCCATCGGCACGCCGAGCCGCAGCCGGACGTCGGTGCCGCCCGCCGGGACCACGACCTTGCCGGTGCCGCCCGCGTTGACCACCTTGTCCGCCCCGGGGCGCTCCGTCAGCTCCACCGGCAGCCAGCCGCCGGTCAGCTCGCTGAAGTAGTCGAGGCTCAGGGCGTTCGGCGGCGTCCCGAGGTCGCTCTCGATCTCGAAGTCCAGCACGACGGAGGTGCCCTGGTCACCCGGGTTGCCGAGGTGTTCGGTGAACTCGACCGGCCCGCCCGCGAAGCCGACCACCGCCGGGGTGTGCACGGTGAGGCTGAGCGGCCCGGCGGCGGCGAAGGCCGGGGCCGCGGTCACGGCGCCGCCGGCGAGCAGCGCGGCGGTCAGCGCCAGCGCCGGGGTGAGCCGGCGGGCCCGGTTCAGGGCACGGTTGGTCTTGCGCATGGGATTTCCCCCTGGATATCCGTCCCGGACCGGTACGACCGGATCCGGGCAGCACGAAGCGGGCCTGATGAGTAGTGTGATCGCGTCCGTGCCCGACGGGCCGGCCGTTCCGGCGGCGTTTCCCGCCGCTCACTCACAAGGACGTGCGGGGGGCGCGGAGGTTGCGGGTCGTCCCGAAGCATTTTTCCGGGAATCCCGCCCGACCCCGCCGGCCCACTCTCAGGCCCGGCCCGCTCTCAGACCTCGCCGGTCCGCTCTCAGACCTCGTACACCGCGCCGGCCCGGGCGACCTCGACCGGCCCCGGGTAGGCGGCCGCGGCGTCCCGCCGGTTGTGCTCGGCGTCGGTCCACGGGGGGATGTGGGTCAGGACGAGCCGGCGGGCGCGGGCCGCGGCGGCGTGCTCGCCGGCCTCGCGGCCGTTGAGGTGGACGGCCTGGTAGGTGTCGCGCCCGTCGATGTACGCGGCCTCGCAGAGGAAGAGGTCGGTGTCGCGGGCGAGTTCGACGAGTTCGGCGCTCTCGCCGGTGTCCCCGCTGTAGACCAGCGAGCGGCCGTCGTGCTCCAGCCGGAAGGCGAAGGCGTCGACGGGGTGGTTGACCTGGGCGACGTCGATCCGGAACGGGCCGAGCCGGAAGCCGCCGGGGGTGAGGGTGCGGAACTCGAACACCTCCTTCATGCCGGGGTTCTCCGGCATGTCGTAGGCGCGGGCGAGCCGCTCGGCGGTGCCGGCCGGGCCGTACACGGGCAGCAGTTCGGGGCAGCCCTCGGCGCGGTAGTTGCGGGCCACCCAGTAGGCGCACAGGTCGACGCAGTGGTCGGCGTGCAGGTGGCTGAGCAGGACGGCGTCGACGTCGTAGAGGCCGGTGTACTTCTGGAGGGCGCCGAGGGCTCCGTTGCCGAGGTCGAGCACGACGCGGTAGCCCTCGGCCTCGACCAGGTAGCTGGAGCAGGGCGAGTCGGCGGCCGGGAAGCTCCCCGAGCACCCCACCACGGTCAGTTTCATCCGAGCCCCTCCGCCCCGACACATCCTGGCTGCTGCTGGAAAACGGCATCGCCGTCCTCCACGGGCACAGCGTGGAAAACAGCATGGAAAACGGCAGGCCGGGCCCGGTGGACCGGCCGGTAGCACTGCGTTGGTGTGTCGAGGGTAAGGGCGGAGCGGCACTTTGCCCCCGTCCCCGTGCCGGGCTGTGGGCGGAATCACCAGAACGCCCGGGGCGGGGGCGCGGGCGGTTGACGGGCCGGGGGATCAGCGGCGGCGGGGCCGGTTGCGGGCCCAGCTGCGGATGGTGAACGGGTACCACCGCGGGTGGCCGCTGCCGTCGATCACGTCCGGATCGGGCAGCAGCCGGTGCCTCCGGTAGCTGCGGACGGTCTCGCGCCGGACGTTGATGTGGCGGGCGATCTCGGCGTAGGACCACAGCTCGGGGCCACGGGCCACGGGGCACCTCCGGGGGACGGGGGCGGACGTTCGTGACGCAGCCTTGCCGGGACGGCCGGGGCTCCGGGCGCAGAACGGGCATTGTGGCAGTTCCGTGACGAACCGGGAGCAATGCGCGGACAAATGCCCGGACGGGTGTCCGGCCGCCGCGGTGGTGGCGTTCACCCCCGGCCCGGTACGGTTCGCCGCATGAACGGCATGACCGCTACCTGGCTCGTCCTGTCGCTGCTGGGCGTCGCGCTGCTGGCCGCCGCCGCGGCGGCGCTGGTGCGGCGCACCCGTCCGGCGCCGCGTCCGTCCGGGCCGGCCGGTCCGCGACCGCGGCCGGGGGCCGGCCCGCGGCCGCAGGAGGTCTGGTGGGCGCTGGTGCCGTTCGAGGACGGCCCCGGTGCCAAGGACCGCCCGTGCCTGGTGCTGCGGGTGCACGGCCGGACCGCCACCGTCGCGAAGATCACCAGCAAGCACCACGCGGAGCGCCCGGGCGTGCTGCCGCTGCCGCCCGGCGTGGTGGGCGACCGGCAGGGCCGGGCCAGCTGGCTGGAGACCGACGAGCTGCGCGAGGTGCCGCTGGCGGACTTCCGCCGCCGGGCCGGCACGGTGGACCGACAGGTCTGGGCCCGGGCGCGGAAGGTGTTGCAGGGCGGATAGGCCCTACGCCCAGAGCTGGCCCTGCAGCGCCTCGACCGCGGCCTCGGTGGACTCGGCGGTGTAGATGCCGGTGGAGAGGTACTTCCAACCGCCGTCCGCGACCACGAAGACGATGTCCGCGCGCTCGCCGGCCGCCGCCGCCTTGCGGCCGACGCCGATCGCCGCGTGCAGGATGGCGCCGGTCGAGACGCCCGCGAAGATGCCCTCCTGCTGGAGGAGTTCACGGGTGCGGCGGACGGCGTCCGCGGAGCCGACCGAGAACCGGGTGGTGAGCACCTCGGCGTCGTACAGCTCGGGGACGAAGCCCTCGTCCAGGTTGCGCAGCCCGTACACCAGGTCGTCGTAGCGCGGCTCGGCGGCGACGATCCTCACGCCGGGGACCTTCTCGCGCAGGTAGCGGCCGACGCCCATCAGGGTGCCGGTGGTGCCGAGGCCGGCCACGAAGTGGGTGACGGTCGGCAGGTCGGCGAGGATCTCGGGGCCGGTGCCGGTGTAGTGGGCGCCGGCGTTGTCGGGGTTGCCGTACTGGTAGAGCATGACCCAGTCGGGGTGCTCGGCGGCGATCTCCTTGGCCATCCGGACGGCGGTGTTGGAGCCGCCCGCGGCCGGGGACGGGATGATCTCGGCGCCCCACATGCGCAGCAGCTCGCGCCGCTCCTCGCTGGTGTTCTCGGGCATCACGCAGACCATCCGGTAGCCCTTGAGCTTGGCGGCCATGGCCAGCGAGATGCCGGTGTTGCCGCTGGTGGGCTCCAGGACGGTGCAGCCGGGGGTGAGCCGGCCGTCGGCCTCGGCGCGCTCGATCATGTGCAGGGCCGGGCGGTCCTTGATCGAGCCGGTGGGGTTGCGGTCCTCCAGCTTGGCCCAGAGGGTCACCAGGCCGTCGGCGTTGCCGGGGACGGCGGCGGACAGCCGCGGCAGGCGGACCAGCGGGGTGTTGCCGACGGCTTCGAGCGGACTGTCGTAACGCAAGGGAGGCCTCCGGCCACGGCGGTGAGGGTGGAGAGGGATGGTTCCCCCGCCGTGGCGACGGGGGAACCGGTCAACGCTAGCGGGCGCCGCCGGCCACGGCGGGCAGGATGGTGACGCTGTCGCCGTCGGCGAGGGCGGTGGAGATGCCCTCCAGGAAGCGGACGTCCTCGTCGTTCAGGTAGACGTTGACGAAGCGGCGCAGCTCGCCGCCCTCGACCAGGCGGGCGGCGATGCCCGGGTGGCGGGCGTCGAGGTCGGTGAAGAGTTCCCCGAGGTTGCTGCCGTTGCCCTCGACGGCCTTGGCGCCGTCGGTGTAGGTGCGGAGGATGGTCGGGATGCGGACCTCGATGGCCATGGGTGCGCTCCTGTGCGAGTCGTGGAGTGGGTGGGCCGCGGCGGACGCGGCGGGGCGGGCGCCCGGGGCCCGGCGTCGCCGCGGGGCGGCGGGCCCGGGTGAGGTGGTGAAGCGGCTCTCAGCGCGAGCGCGCGGGCGTGCCGGGACAGATCGCACCGGCGTGCCGGCACAGGTCGATGTGCAGGCGCGCCACGAGGCGGGTGCCCGGGGCCTGGGTGCTCACATCGACGGAACGCATGGGCTCATCGTATAGATTCCCGGGCTCGCTTCGACATGCCCGTCTCGGGATCCGGATGTTCCCGTTCCCAGGGCTGAGACGACGACGGCCCGCCGCCCCCTCGGAGGGGTCGGCGGGCCGGGTCCGCGCCGGTACCGGTCACACCTGGTAGGCCTCGACGACCTGCACGTCTTCCTCTGTGATCTCGCCGTCCACGATGCGGAACGAGCGGAACTGGTAGGGGTCCTCCTCGCCGTTGCCCTCGGCGGTGGAGACCAGGACGTAGTGGGCGAACGGCTCGGAGGCGTAGCTCACGTCGGTGCGGGAGGGGTAGGCCTCGGTGGCGGTGTGCGAGTGGTAGACGATCACCGGCTCCTCGTCCCGGTCGTCCATCTCGCGGTAGAGCTTGAGCAGGTCGCCCGAGTCGAACTCGTAGAAGGTGGGCGAGCGGGCCGCGTTGAGCATCGGGACGAACCGCTCGGGCCGGCCGCTGCCGGCCGGTCCGGCGACCACGCCGCAGGCCTCGTCCGGGTGGTCGGCGCGGGCGTGGGCCACGATCCGGTCGCGGAGTTCTCGGGTGATGGTCAGCATGCGGTCAGGATAGCCACGCCCCGGCGGCCGTCCGCCGGGTGTCCGAGGCTCGGTCAGCGGGCGTCCACGTTCCCGTCGAGGGCGTTCCCGTCGAGGGTGTTCCCGGTGGGGGCGGGCGCCCCGTCCGGCGCGGCGCCGAGGACGGCCTGCGGGTCGCGGCGCTTGAGCACCTGGTAGCCGCCGACCAGCAGCAGGGCCCAGACCGGGAAGACGAACAGCGAGATCCGGTTCTCCCGGTCCAGCGCGATCAGCACCACGACCACCGCGAGGAAGGCGAGCGCGGCCCCGCTGACCCAGGTGCCGCCGGGCGCCTTGAAGGTGGGCGGCGGCAGGTGGCCGGCCCGCCAGGCCCGGCGGTAGCGGATCTGGGAGATCAGGATCATCGCCCAGGTCCACAGGCCGCAGACCGTGGCGACCGAGGTGATGTACTCGAACGCCCGCGCCGGGACGACGCCGTTGAGCACCACGCCGATGCCCATCAGCAGACAGGAGACGGTGATCGCGAAGGCCGGGGTGCGGCGGGAGTTGAGCCTGGTGAGCCGTCCCGGGGCCTGCCCGCGCAGCGCGAGGTCGCGCAGCATGCGGCCGGTGGAGTACATCCCGGAGTTGCAGGAGGAGAGCGCGGCGGTGAGCACCACGAAGTTGATGATGCCGGCCGCCGCCGGGATGCCGATCTTGCCGAAGGCGGCGACGAACGGGCTGACGCCGGGCCGGAATTCGGTCCACGGCACGAGCGAGAGGATGACCACCAGGGCGCCGATGTAGAACAGCATGATCCGCCAGGGCAGGGTGTTGATGGCCCGCGGCAGGGTCTTCTCGGGGTTCTCGCTCTCGCCCGCGGTGACGCCGACGAGTTCGACGCCCAGGTAGGCGAACATGACGATCTGAAGGGTCATCACGGTGGAGCCGATGCCCTCGGGGAAGAAGCCGCCGTCCTGCCAGAGGTGGCCGAGTGACGCGGTGTCACCGGCCTTGCTGAAGCCCAGGGTCAGCACGCCGACGCCGATCAGGATCATGCCGATGATGGCGGTGACCTTGACCATGGAGAACCAGAACTCGATCTCGCCGAACAGCTTCACCGAGATCAGGTTGGCCGCGTAGAGCAGGACCAGGAAGGTCAGCGCGCTGGCCCACTGCGGTATGCCGGGCGCCCAGAACCGCACGTAGACGGCGGCGGCGGTGGTCTCCGCCATGCCGGTGACGACCCAGAACAGCCAGTACGTCCAGCCGGTCACGTAGCCGGCGAAGGGACCGAGGAACTCCCGGGCGTACTCGGCGAAGCTGCCGGAGACCGGGCGGTAGGTGAGCAGTTCACCGAGCGCCCGCATGATCACGAAGATCACCAGGCCGGCGACGGCGTAGGAGAGGATCAGGCTGGGACCGGAGCGGGAGATCGCGGTGCCCGCGCCGAGGAACAGACCGGTGCCGATCGCACCGCCGATCGCGATCATCTGGATCTGGCGACTGCCGAGCCCGCGCTCGTAGCCCTCCGCATCCGGTGGAGTATCGACCCTTTCGTCGTACAACTTCTCGGCCACTGTGCACCGTCCTGGTCGGTCTCGGGGGTGGAGAAGTCGTACCACGCAGGGTTCGGATAGCGGCGTCCATCTGAGCGTTATTTGAGCATGACCTGGTATGTTCTGTCCCATTTTGATGGCAAAAGCCCCGGCTGATCGTCCATATTCTGGACAAAACGGCCGGGGCTTGCCCGGAATCGGGCAGGATCGACCCCGCAGGGCGATCCGTGCGACACGGTGCGTATACGGCGACCCCCGCGGAGCGGTCCGCGCGGAGCGGTCCGCGCAGGTCAGTCCGCCATCGCCTCCAACAGCGACTCCTGCAGGGCGCCCAGCCACAGGTACGCCATCACCAGCGGCTTGCGCTCGTCCTCGTCGGGCAGCTCGTAGAGGCCGTCCTCGTCGTCCTCGGTGACCTCCAGCCGGACGCCGACGGCCAGCCGCAGGTCGTTCAGCGCGCCCAGCCAGCGCAGGCAGTCCGGCGCGGCCAGCTTGAGCACCCCGCCGCCGCCGAGCCCGTCCAGCGCCCGGACGACGAACAGCGCGTCGTCCCGCTTGCGGGCCCGCAGGTCCAGCTCGGTGAAGCGGCGGAACTCCCCGGACGCGACCTCGGCCTCCTCGTCCGCCGGCTCCTCCGGGTCGCTGTAGGCGTCCGGGAAGAACCGGGCCAGCACCGGGTCGGCGGGCGCCTCGGTCGGGCCCTCGGCGAACAGCGCGGCCAGCGGGTCGTCGCCCTCCCCGCCCGGACCGGGGCCGATCAGCTCCAGTACCTGCACTTCCAGCGAGCGCAGGATGGAGGCCTCCCACTCGTCCAGCGCGATCGCCGCGCCACCACTGCCGGCGCTCTCGAACAACCCAGCCATCTGTATCGGTCAGCCCGTCTTCGTCGTCTTCGGTCGTACGGCCGGCGCCGGTCGGCCCGGTGTCAGTCGGCTCGGCGTCAGTCAGCCCGGCATCAGTCGTGCTGCAGCGTCGCCCAGAGGCCGTAGCCGTGCATCGCCTGGACGTCGCGCTCCATCTCCTCGCGGGAACCGCTGGAGACCACCGCCCGGCCCTTGGTGTGGACGTCCATCATCAGCTTCCGGGCCTTGTCCTTCGGGTAGCCGAAGTAGGCCTGGAAGACGTACTGGACGTAGCTCATCAGATTGACCGGGTCGTTGTGCACGATGGTCACCCAGGGCGTGTCCGGCTCGGTCACCGGCACCCCCTCGACCTCCGGGCGCTCGATCTCCACGGGCGCGACGCTCACCCCGGTCCTCCTCGCTGCACAGTCGTCCGTAACCACTCATGCCCCATGCTGCCATCCGGGGGACACCCGGGCGATTCCGCCCCGGCACGCTCGACGAGAAATCGTCACTCTGACGCTAAGTGGTAGTAGCATCATCCGTATGGACGCCACTTCCGTGCGAGCGGCCGCTTCGACCGCCCTGCTCACCGACCGCTACGAGCTCACCATGCTGCAGGCCGCCCTGCGCAGCGGGGCCGCGCACCGCAGCTCCGTCTTCGAGGTGTTCACCCGCCGCCTGCCGAGCGGCCGCCGCTACGGCGTCATGGCCGGCACCGGCCGGGTGCTGGACGCCGTCGAGAACTTCCGCTTCACCTCGCCCCAGCTGGACTGGCTGGCCGACCAGGGCGTGGTCGACGAGGAGACCCTGCGCTTCCTCGCCGACTACCGCTTCCGCGGCGACATCCACGGCTACCCCGAGGGCGAGGTCTACTTCCCCGGCTCCCCCCTGCTCACCGTCGAGGGCACCTTCGCCGAGGCCGTGATCCTGGAGACGGTGATCCTCTCGATCCTCAACCACGACTCGGCCATCGCGGCCGCCGCCTCCCGGATGACCGCCGCCGCCGGCGGCCGCCCGGTGATCGAGATGGGCGCCCGCCGGGCCCACGAGCACGCCGCCGTCTCCGCCGCCCGGGCCGCCTACGTGGCCGGCTTCGCCGCCACCTCCGACCTGGAGGCCGGCTTCACCCACGGCATCCCGACCACCGGCACCGCCGCCCACGCCTTCACCCTGGTGCACGACAGCGAGCGGGACGCCTTCAAGGCGCAGATCGCCTCCATGGGCAAGGGCACCACCCTGCTGGTCGACACCTTCGACCTGCGCGAGGCCGTGCGCACCGCGGTCGAGGTGGCCGGCCCCGACCTGGGCGCCGTCCGGATCGACTCCGGCGACCTCACCCTGCTGGCCCACCGGGTCCGCCGCCAGCTGGACGACCTCGGCGCCGACCGGACCAGGATCATCGTCACCTCGGACCTCGACGAGTACGCGATCGCCGCCCTGGCCGCCGCCCCGGTCGACGGCTACGGCGTCGGCACCAGCCTGGTCACCGGCAGCGGGCACCCGACCTGCGCGATGGTCTACAAGCTGGTCGCCCGGGCCGAGACCGACGGCGGGCCGCTGATCCCGGTCGCCAAGCGCGCGGCCGGCGGCAAGACCAGCATCGGCGGCCGCAAGTGGGCGGCCCGCCGGCCCGACGCCGACGGCGTCGCCGAGGCCGAGGTGGTCGGCACCGGCCCCGTCCCGGACTACCTGCGCCCGCACCTGACGCAGGTGCCGCTGGTCCTGGGCGGCGAGACCGTCGGCCGCGAACCGCTCAGCGCCGCCCGCGACCGGCACGTGCGCGCCCGCGCCGCGCTGCCGCTGTCGGCCACCCAGCTGTCCAAGGGCGACCCGGTGCTGCCGACCGAACTGGTCCTGCCGGCCGGCCCCGGCCGCTGACCGGAACCCGGGGCCGGACCACCGGACCGGCCCCGGGTCTCCCGTCGCCGCCCCCGTCCCCGCGGACGGGATGTCCCGGACCGGCCCCGGGGCTTCCGCCCCCGGGCGCCACTCCCTAGAGTCAGCCGTAGAGTTCCCCGAGTTCCCCCGGAGCTCCCCGAGTACCCCCCGCGCCCGGCACGGCCGGGCCGCGTACTCCCGAGGGCTCCCCCACCGGGGCGCCGCCTCCCGCGGGCCCCCGAGATCCGAGGATGCGAGTCATGCACCGGGCACTGATCGTCGTCGACGTGCAGAACGACTTCTGCGAGGGCGGCAGCCTGGCCGTCGCCGGCGGCGCCGAGGTGGCCGCCGCCATCACCGACCTGATCACCGAGTCCTCCCCCGGCTACCGGCACATCCTCGCCACCCGCGACCACCACATCGACCCGGGCGACCACTTCTCCGCCGAGCCGGACTACGTCGACAGCTGGCCGCCGCACTGCGTGGCCGGCACCGAGGGCGTGGGCTTCCACCCCAACTTCGCGCCCGCCGTCATTTCCGGCGCGGTCGAGGCGGTCTTCGACAAGGGCGCCCACTCGGCGGCGTACAGCGGCTTCGAGGGGCTGGACGAGAACAACCGCGGTCCGGTGGAGTGGCTGCGCGAGCGGCAGGTCGACCAGGTCGACGTGGTCGGCATCGCCACCGACCACTGCGTCCGGGCGACCGCGCTGGACGCCGCCCGGGCGGGCTTCACCACCCGCGTGCTGCTGGACCTCACCGCCGGGGTGAACCCGGAGACCACCGCCGCCGCGCTGGCGGAGCTGCGGGCGGCCGGGGTCGAGCTGGTCGGCGCGCCGGTGGTCCGTTCGTAACGGCATTCGGGGGGTCGTGCCGTACGGGCGTGTTGTGCGGGCGTGTTGTGGGTGCGGCCGCGCGTCCCGGTCGGCCGGCGTGTTCCGGTCGGCCGGCGTCGCCCGCTCAGACCACCAGCAGCTCCACCACGTCCGTCCCGCCGGCCCGGTACGCCTCGCGCAGTTCGCCGCCGACCGCGTCCGGGTCGACGGCCAGCGCGGCCCCGCAGACGTACACCACCCGGATGCCCAGGTACTCCATCCGGTGCTGCCCGCCGCGCACCCAGGCGGCCTCGCCCTCGCTCACGCTGCGCAGCTCCGAGTCCACCTCCACCGCGACGCCCCGCTCCGGCCAGTAGAGGTCCGGGACGGCGATGTACGTGCCGCCGCGCATCCGCAGCTCGGGGGCGTTCAGCGGGGCGGGCAGCAGCCGCTCGTCCACCAGGCGGCCGATCCGCTCCAGCGCCAAGTCCCGTTCGACGGCCAGCAGTTCGTCCAGGGCGGCCCGCACCCGCGGCTCGCAGGTCAGCCCCGAGTCGGTCAGCTCGGACACCAACTCCCGTACCGTGCAGCGGTTCCCGGGCAGGGCGACGGCCTCCCGCAGCACCTCGCGCACCGGCGCCGCGCCACCCGGCTCCGCCGTCCACTCGACCAGCGCGTCGGCGACCGCCCGGGCCACCGGCGCACAGGCCAGGCCGTGCACCGAGCGGGCCACCAACTCCCGTTCGGTGCGCCGGATCCGCACCTCGCCGACGTCCTTCAGCCGGCGCTGCCGGGGCACCAGGACGTCCACCCCGGTCACCGCCGGCAGCCGGGGCACAACCGTGAAGCCGTACAGCGCCAGCGCGGCCGTACCGGTGATCACCGCGCCCTCCCGGCGGCCCTCCTCCCGGCCGTTCTGCGCGGCGTACAGCAGCGCGGCCCACATCCGCTGCTCCGGGGTGGGCTCGGCGGACTGCAGCAGGTAGACCCGGGGCAGCACCCGCCGCCAGGGGCCGCCCCGGCGGCAGTGCTCGGTGATGATCCGGGCCGGCACGCCCCGGGCGCGCAGCTGGCTCGCGGTGACGACGTTCTGTTGACGCTTCGCCAGCTCCTCCAGGGACGGCGGCGGCGACGGAATCCGGTAGCTCATGCCGACACCATCCCCAACCGTCCGGACCCGCGACCGAGACCCTGACGCACTGTTACCCAACCGTCGCGAAACCGGGATCAGCCCGCACTAAAGTCCTCATACCCTCACTCATTTGGAGTAATTGACGCTCATCAGGTTGTCATATGTGATCGAAAACGATCGCCGACCTGGTCGCCTGACCCAGAGTGATCAAAGGCATACGGCGAGGGACCCCCAAGGCGTCAATCCCGCCCCGGGGATTGCCTAGGCTTACGTCATGTCACGTGACGAGACCGCCGGCCTCCGCGCGGCCCAGCTCCGCCTCGGCCGTCTGCCCGGATACGTCCGCCGCCCGGACCCCGCCCGCCGCAGCGGCGAGAAGGGGCATACGTACAAGAAGGGCTGGGAGGTCCGCTTCACCGCCCGCAGTGAGGCCGAGATAGCAGAGATCCGCGACCTCGTGGTCGCCGCCGGGTTCGCCCCGGCCAGGCCCTTCTTCAAGGGCCACCAGCTCATCCAGCCCGTCTACGGCATGGCGGCCGTACAGGCCTACCTGGCCGCTAGACAGGCCGCCGAGGAGCATGCCGCCCGGGCCGCGCTCGGCCGCCGACGACGGGCCACCGGACACGCCCCCGGGGCGCTCACCGGGGGCGTGCACGCCCCCGCCGCGCACGCCACGGGTGTGCACGCGGCGAGCGCCCACGCCGCGGGTCCGCATGCCGCCGGCGCCCACGCCACGGGCGCGACGCACACGGGCCCGGCGCACGCGGGCCCGGCGCACCGGTGCGAGCGCGAGGAGGCCGCCGCCGGGGCAGCTGCGGCGGCTGCGGCCGCGGCAGCCGCGGCGGCGCAGGCGGCCCGGCGACGGGCCGTCGAAGCCTTCCCCACCCAGGTCGAACGGGACACCGCCGTCGACCGGATCTCCCCCACGGAGGCCCGGACGACCTCCTGACGGACAGCCGGCCGCTCCGCCCGCCCTCCCGCCCCCGGCGTTCCGCCCGGCCCGATCCGGGCCGCCGGGGTGTGGCGGACGCGCCCGGCGGCACACCGGCGGTCGCGGGACCACCCCGTCCAACGGCCGCCCCACCAGCGCGCCCTCCGCCCCGGCGCGCGGCGGGCGCCGGGTCCACCGCGTCCACGGCGCACCCGTTCCGCGCACGCCGTCCGGCCCGCCCGCGCGGACGTCATCGCGGTGACGACCATGCCCTCTTCCGTGGCGATCTTCCCCACGATCGTGAGTGCGGTTGTGCGGGTGGTTGTGCGCACCCAGGTTCGCGCCCTGGGCGTGGACGCCAGCCTCCACAGGGCCTACGGTGGCACATCAACCGCCCTGCGGCCGCCGTCGCCCCACACCCTCTGACCAGCCGCGACACGCTCGCACCTACGAATCCCGCGCCACTGCGCAGCACCGCCCCACCGGCCCTCGCCGGCCCTCCGCCCGGCCGTCCCGCCACCTCGCCGCACCCGGTCGCCACCGGAACCGGCCTGGCGGCGGCGGGTTCCGGGCATTCCATCGGATTGGTCACCCAGCGCACCGAGGGCCTACCGTAGAGTGAGCACAGATGATCGACCGTCAGAAACCCATCTCCCTTTCCGAGAAGCCGAGATGACCAACCGTCACGAGAGTTCAGCCGAGCCGCCCCCGAGGCCCGGCGAGCCGGCGGAGGTGCCCCTGGAGTTCACCGCGTTCTGCGAACTCCACCGCCCCCGGTACCTCAGCTACGCGCGCGTGTGGCTGACCGAGCACAGCGCCGCGGCCGTCGCCGTCCAACAGGCCTTCGCGGAAATCGCGGTGCACTGGCGGGAGTTGATGGGCAGCTCCAACCCCACCGCGCACGCCTGGGAGATCCTGCGCGGCACCGTCGCCGACCACACCCGCCAGGCGACCCCCGCCCCGGACCGCCACCCGGCCGACGACGACCTGGCGATCCTGCACTACGTCGTCGGCCTCGCCGCCCCCGAGATCGCCGACGTCATCGGCACCGACGCCGCCAGCGTGGCCGGACGGCTGCGCCGCACCATGCTGCGCGAGGCCTCCGGCTGGTGACCCCGCGCCCCGGCCGCCTCCGGTCCGGCCTCAGACCGGGCCTCGGCCCCGCTCCCGGGCCCGGCTCCAGGCCCGGCTCCAGGCCCGGCTCCAGGCCCGGCTTCAGACCCGGCTTCAGACCCGCTCGCCCGTCACGTCGAACAGGTGGTGCACCGGGTCGTGGATCAGGTACCGGGAGAACGACTCGACCGTGAACCGTGCCCCGTCACTGCGGTTCCCGGTCCGCGCCCACTGCGCCCCCGCCACCCGCTCGAAAGCGGCGGCGAGCGTCTCCGCGGCCTCCGCCAGCTCCCCGGCCACCACCTTCGGGTCCTGCTCCCCGTAGCGCTCGGCGACGGCCGTCTCGTCCTGGTCCCAGTTGGGGAACAGCGGGTCGTCCAGGTCCAGCATCAGGTTCAGCCGGACCTCGAACAGCCGGAAGACGTCCCGGACGTGGCACGCGTACTCCAGGTCCGACCACACCCCCGGAGCCGGCCGCCTGCGCAGCCCGTCCACATCCCCCGCCAGCACCGCCAGCCAGCCCTCCGCATTGGCCCGGACCATCCCGGCGACGTCCTCCCGCACCACCCGCGGAGTCTCCAACCCGCAGTCGGGGCACGGGCGTTCCAGCACCCAGGTCCAGTCCTTGGTGTCGGGGACGATCCCGTCGTCGGCGGTGTTCGTGGCGGCGATCGACGTGCTCTCGACCCGCGTGCGCTCAGGAGTGCTCATGGGCCCAGCATCTCCGCCACCGGGGGAACCCCACCAGCGGCAATGACGCCAGCGGTCACCGAAATACTGCCACCCCCGGCGCATTCACCCGGCGCGCCCGCCCGACACACGCCCCCGTCCCCGCGCGCACCCCAACCGGTGCGCGCCCGCACGCCAGGACTAAACACGTGGACGAACCGGAAGCCGACCATCCATCCTGGCCGCCATGACCGCTCCCACCGATCTCGCCGCCCTCGCCATGAAGCCCACCCTGCACGGCCCCACCATCCGGCTCGTCCCCCTCGACGAACGGCACACCGACCCGATGTGGGAACTCTGCGCCGACGAGACCACCAGACGGCTCACCGGCACCCGCACCGCCTTCACCCGCGACCGGATCCACCAGTGGTGCACCACCCGCGCCCAACAGCCCGACCGCCTCGACCTCGCCGTCGAAGACCCCGCCACCGGCCGCTTCCTCGGCGAGGCCGCCCTCAACGACGTCGACCCCGACAACTCCTCCGCCGGCTACCGGATCGCCCTCACCCCGGACCACACCGGCCGCGGCATCGGCACCGAAACCACCCTCCTGGTCCTGCGCCACGCCTTCGAGACCATCCGCCTCCACCGCGTCCACCTCGAAGTCTTCGAGTACAACGAACGCGCCGCCCACTCCTACCGCAAGTCCGGCTTCACCCTCGAAGGCCGCTCCCGCCAAGCCCACCACTGGGACGACCGCTACTGGGACGTCCTCCAGATGGCCGCCCTACGCGACGAATGGCTCGCCACTCACTGACCCGCCCCCCGCCGCCTCCGCACCACCAACACCCCGACAAGGGCGACCACCAACACCAACCCCCCGGCCGCCACCCCCACGACCACCCCGACCCCGTTCCCGCCGCTCGCCTTGTCCCCCTCGGGGACCATGGGCACGACGGCGGGCTCGTCGGTCTCCTCGTCCACCGGAGGCGGAGTGCCCTTCGCCTCCATCCGCCCGAGCAGGGGGTTCTCCCGGGGCCCGTTGTCCACGGCGGGATTCGCCTCCAGGGCCTTCGCCGGCGCGACGAGCCCGTAGCCGTAGTGGTTGTCAGGTACCGCCGTCCCGTTGGCCGGCGGCGTGGCCGTTTTGATCATGCGGTTGATCACCTGCCCGGCGGACAGGTCGGGGTACTTCGACCGAATCAGCGCGGCAGTGGCGGCGACGTAGGCCGTGGAATCGGAGGTGCCGTTCGCAACCAGGTAGCTCGTCGGTGACTTCGCCCCGGCGTGGTTGATCCCGACGCCTGGCGCGATGAGCGTGGTCTCGGGGCCGGACGTGGAATCGCCCCACACAACACCCTTGGAATCTGCCGCCCCCACGGCCACGACGCCGGGGAAGGCGGCCGGATACCCTACGCCGTTGCTTGAACCGTCGTTGCCCGTGCCCGCGATCAGAACGACGTCCTTCGACACCCCGTACGCAACCGCCTTTCGCGTCTGCGAGTCGAATCGCGAGCCCCCCCCGAGAGAGATGTTGACGACCTTCGCGCCCTTGTCCACCGCGAAGCGGATGCCCGCCGCCAGGTCGTTCTGCTCGGGGATGGGGCCTTCGTCGTTCGTCCGCACCTTCACCGGAAGGATCTTCGCCTTCGGAGCCAGGCCCATCACTCCGGCCTGAGTGCCGTGGCCGTGGCCGGCGATCAGACTCGCCATGCCCGTCCCGTGCCCATTGGTGTCAACACGACCATCCGACTGGGTACCCGAGAAATCAGCCCCTGGAAGAACCTGCCCGGTCAGGTCCTGGTGGTCCGGGTTCACCCCGGTGTCGATCACCGCGACGACGACGCCCTCGCCCTGGCTGACCGGCCAGACCTTGGCCTCGGCCTCGAAGGTCTTCAAAGCCCATTGCTGGTCCCTGACCTGATCGGCCAAGGCCGCCGGCCCGGCAACACCCCAGACCAGTGCCCCGGCAGCAAGGACCGCCGTACCACGCGCCAACCAGCGGCTCGTCAAACCCGGTCACCCCACTCAGCGAGGCATCCCGCAGGCCACCGACCTGCGGGATGCGATCAGATCACCAGTCCGCCTACGGACCGGCCTCATTCCACCACGTTCGGGTTGGTCGGCTTGTCCGACGCCCAGGTCTCCTCGTCCTCGACGAGGTAGTCCGGCCGCTTGCCGTCCTTCTCCCGATCCTTCTTGCGTCCCTGGGTACCGGTCAGCGGGATACCAGGAGACATGCCGTTCGCACCTGCGACGCCGGACTCGCCCCTGAGGCGGTTCCGCACTCCCAGCCCGGACCCGCCTTCCGTGAACGCCTGCTTGCCGTGTGCCCCGGCATCGGGCGGCGTCGCCCCTCGGACGGAACCGCCTGGTCGGCCCTGAGTCGCACCGGTCTGCTTGCCTCCGGTGGCTCCACGGCCGCCGGCTCCGAAGCCCGGATTGACCTCACCGCCACCACCTGCGACAGCCCGGCCCGCCCGTGGGCTCACGCCCTGCACCGGTGTCTCGCCACCGGTGGACCCACTGCCTCCGTATCCGGGCCTGCCGTTCCCGATCCCGGGCAGGGCCACCGGATTCTGCGCGGTCGGTCCGGCCGGGCCGACGACCGTCTGCCCGCCTCCGGTCGGAGCCGGCCCGGTCACGGGGCCCGTGACCGGGCCGGTGCTCAGGCCGGAGGTCTGGGTGCCCGAAGTGGGGGGCGTCGGCACGCTACCGCTCGGACGGGACACCGGGGTGCCGGAAATACCCGCTTCGGGACCGCGACCCACCGTGCTCGACGGCTTCGACAGGGCTTGCGCCGTACCGCCCTTGATGCCGGAGTCGGTCGCGACAGCCGCGTTCCTGGCCGAGGAGCCGGCCGCCATCGGAGGCTGGGAGGACTTCGGACGCTGCGGCGCAGGGGCGGATGCGGTCCGCGCGGACGTTCCCCCGGCTCCGAGCGAGGTACCCGACATGACCGCCGCCGCCATCGCCGCAGCGCTGCCAGGGTCGTCCTGTGATCCCTGCTCAACGGGCTTGTCGACACGCTGGTTCGTCATCGGCGGGGGCTTCAGGGCCGGGGTGGCGACGCGGTAGTGCATGGCGAGGGTTTGCATGATGGCGGCCGCTTCGGCCTTCTTGCGGTCGGCGAGGGGGATGTGTTCGTCGTCGTCGCCGAAGAGGGCGTCGCCGACGGTGTCCTTGACCTTGTCCCAGTTGCCGGGTTCCTCGGGCATGTCGCGCTTGGCCTTGGCCATGGCTTCGGAGGTGTTGTGGAGGGTGTTGGCCGCGTCGTTGGCGTAGGCGGCGGCGTTGTTGATGCTGGCGGCCAGGGTGAGCATGCGGGTGTGGAAGGCGTCGCTGGTGGTGCCTTCCCAGGAGGTGGCGGCTTCGGTGCTGGCCTTGGTGAGGGTCTGGCGGATCTGCTTGAGGGTGTCGGCGGCCTTGCGCCAGGGGTCGCCGGCGGCCATCACCGCGCCGGGGTCGAGGGCCTGTGCCATGGTGCGGAGCTGGGCGTGGCTGTACTTGGTGAAGTCGGTGTAGACCACGGGCGGTCGGCCTCCGTTCGGGGCGGGCGGGCGGCGGTCAGACGGTGGCGTTGCCGCGGGTGGACGGGGTGCGGTTCTGCTGGGCCGCGGCCTGGCTGCTCGCGGAGGGCTGGGCGACGGACCAGCCGTCGTCGCCGAGCTTGAGCTTCGTGGCGGTGTGCTGGTCCTGCTCCTCGTAGTTGGTGGCGGTGAGGTCGGCCTTCTGCTGGGCCTCGTTCACGGCTTCCTGGAGCTGGTTGAGGACGTCGCGCAGCGCGTCCCGCATGGTGCCGTAGCGGCCGTGGATCTCGGCGGCCTCGGCGAAGGTCCCGAAGGCGGTCTTGCCGATGCCGCTGCGGCCGTGGGCGTCGGTGCCGTCGGCGTGTTTCTGGAAGTCGGCGAGCAGCAGCCGTACTTGGCCGGCGAAGGCGCGGAGCTGTTCGACCTCGACGCGGTAGCCCTGTCCGGCTCCGCCGGTCGATCCGGTTCCGGTGGTTCCTGTGCCCATGTCGGCGCCTCCCCCGTGCGTCCGTCCCCCTGGCGGCCGGGGCCGGGCCCCGGTGTCTCATGTCTAACACACCGGGCCCGAATCCCGCCCGGGGCATGGTCAGTTCGCGTTCGTCCCGGTGCGTCGGGCGTCGGCGAGGGCGCGGCGGCAGAGCGAGTCGGCGTGCCGGGTGGTTTCGGGGAGGCGGTAGTGCCGGGCGAGGTCGAGGGTGGTGCGGACGGCGGTGTCGAGGCCGGTGCGGTGGCCGACGGAGACGAAGACGGGTTTGACGCCGGCCCTGGTGCGTACGGCGCGGCCGACCTCCTCGCCGGTGGCGGGGTCGGTGAGGGGGGTCCAGGAGCCGCGTGGTGCGTCGGGTTCGTGGTGGTCGAAGGTGAAGGGGGTCTTGGCGACGCCGAGGGTGCGCAGTCCGGTGAGGATGCCGAGGTGGCTGGCGAGGCCGAGGCGGCGGGGGTGGGCGAGGCCGTAGCCGTCGCAGACGACGGTGTCGGGGGTGCGGGTGAGGGCGGCCAACGCGTCGAGGACGGCGGGGAGTTCGCGGAAGGCGAGCAGTCCGGGGACGTACGGGAAGGCGATCCGGCCGACGGCGGTGGCCTGTTCGACGACGTCCAGGGTGTCGCGGTCGAGCAGGACGGCCGCGGCGGCGACGAGGTCGTGTTCGTCGTCGTAGGCGACGTCCACACCGGCGATCAGGGTGCCGGGGGCGGCGGGGTCCCGGCCCGGGTCGTCGTGGGGCTGGACGAGCGGGCGCAGCCGCTCCTGTTCGGCGAGTGCCTCGGCCTCGATGGTGGGCCAGTCGGCGGGGATGGGCATGGTCGGTTCCCCCGGGTACGTGGTGCTCGGTGATACGTGCTCAGCGACAGTGCGTGGCAGGCGCCGGTCTCACCGTACCGAGCGGCCCGGACGACCCCGGGGTGAGCCCGTGCGCCCCCTGTGCCCCCGCCTCCGGGGGCTAGCCTGGACGTACCCGTCCTCCCCGCGGGGTAGCACCACTGGAACCGGCTCCACTCCCGCCCGTTTCCCCCGACGTGCGAAGGACCCCCGCCATGCCGCGCCCCTCCGTCGCCCAGGCCTGCCTCGGCTCGTTCACCGTCGTCGCCACCACGGCGGCACTGCTGGCCGTCTCGGGCGCCTCGGGCGTCCTGGCGGTCGTGGTGCTGGTGGGGTTCGCGCTGGCGCTCGGCACCGTGGTGACGGTGCTTTCGATGTCCGCCGCCGCGGCCAGGTCCGCCACCGTGGCGTCGGGTCCCGGGGCCCCGGCCGCCCCGCCGCACCCCACCGCGACCGCTGCCGGGCACGCGTACGCCCGGCAGCGCTGATCCGCCGCCGGGCGCGGGCGCGTCCCGCCGCGCCGCTCAGACCTCCGTGGTGACCACCACGGTCTTCGCGGCCTTGTCGTGCAGGCACTGCCGGTAGGGCTTGTCGAAGACGCCGAAGAGGCCGTCGACGATCCACCAGAGCGCGGCGCAGCAGAGCACGGCCGGGAGGATGAAGACGGCGGCGCGGGTCCAGGCGGCGGACTGGGTGGGCTTGTTCCCGTCGACGAGCATGGCGACGCGGATCTTCATCGCCTTCTTGCCGAGGGTCTGGCCGTCCCGGCTGAGCATCAGGGCCTCGTAGACGAGGTAGATGGCGCAGCCGAGCCAGAACGCCTCGGTGGAGCCGTTGCGCGTGCTGAGGTCGGTGAAGGGGCCCACGATGATCACGCCGACGGCCTGCATCAGGAGGTAGTCGATCAGCCGGGCGAGGAACCGCTTGGGCCAGGTGCCGATCGGCGGCATGCCGGGGACGGGGCCGGCGCCGGGGGTGCCGTACGCGCCGGGGCCGTAGCCGGTGCCGTGGCCGGGCGGCGGCTGGCCGTACGGGTTCTGGCCGGGGGTCGGTTCGCCGTACGGGCTTCCGCCGTAGGTGCCCTGGTAGGCGCCGGGGCCGCCGGACCGGTCACCGGACGAGTCACCGGACGGGTCGTGGGACGGGTTCGGGCCCGACGGCTCGCCTTCCGGCGTGCCGCCGCCCGGCTGCGGGGGCTGCTTGTCGAAGGAGGGCGTACCGCCCCCCTCCGGCTGGGGGCCTGAGGGGTCGTGGGTGCTCATGCCCCCGAGTAGAACATCACACATTCTTGATGTTCGGGACATTTTGTCCGTTTTGCACCGGGCCCTACCGGCCCTCAGCCGCGCACCACCCGGGTCCGAGCCGCACGGTCCTGCCAGCCCCGCCGCGCCGTACGGTCGAACACCGGCCAGACCAGGCCGAGCAGCAGCACCGCGCCCAGCTGCCGCACGGCCCAGCGGAGCAGCGAGCGGCCGAGGCTCAGCCTGGTGCGGGCCGCGGGGGCGGCGGCGTCCACCACGCGGATCCGGACGATCCGCTTGCCGAAGGTCTGTCCGGTGCGGGCGACCGGCAGCACCTCGTAGAGCAGGCTGACGAACAGCAGGATGCCGATCAGCACGGCGATCTTGCCCAGCACCACGTCGTCCACCAGCCAGACCTGGACCTGGCGCCGGGTGAGGGCGCTGGCCATCCGGGCCTGGTCGACCTTCTGCCGGAGGTGGTCGGAGACCGAGTTGCCGAGCGGGATCCCGGCGGCGACCGCGACCACCAGCAGCACGGCGGTGTCCACCGTCCGCGCCGCCAGTCGGCGGCCGAGGCCGGCCGGCCCGGAGATCCGGGTGGTCCGGGCATCCCGGGAGGTCCGGGCGGCCCGGGAGGGCGCGGGGACGGGGGTGGCGGCGGACGGGCGGGGCTGGACGGCGGTCTCCCGGACCGCCCGTACGGCGGGCAGCGGAGCGGCGTGGGCGGAGGCGGTCGCCGCCACCGCGGCCAGGGGCTTCGAGGCGGCCGCGGTCGCGGCCGGAACCGGGACCGGGGCCTGAAGCGGGCTCCGGAGCATCTCCTCGCCGACCACCGGCACCGGGCCCGAGGCCAGGACGGCCGGCACCGGGGCCTCCCGCACCGCCACCGCCACGGCGGGAGCGCCGGCGGCGGCCAGTTCCGCGGCAATCGGAGCACGCTCGGGCTCCGCACGCCCCTGCTCCACCTCGGGCGCCTCCGGAAGCACCCCCCAGGAGACCCAACGGGGCGCGTCGCCCGTCTCCATCAGGCCCCGCTGCGCCCGCGGATCGGCCTGCCAGCCGGACTCGAAATCCCCGGCGACCGGAGCGGCGGCCGGGGCCGGAGCCGGGCCCAGCCCCAGCCCCGGAACCGGGGCCGCCTCGGGCACCGCACCGAAGGCCACCGGCGCGTCCACGACCCCGGGCGGCTCGGCACCGGCGAAACCCGACGGCCCCCCGGACGGCACCCCGGAGGGCACCCCGAACGGCACCCCCGGCGAAACCCCCGACAGCACCCCCGGCCCGTCGACCGTCCGGAACACCGGCCCGCCGATCACCTCCGCCACCCGCGGCCCGAGCACGAAGGACGCCCCGCCCGAGGTCTGGTCGAAGTACACCGGCCCGGTGTCGCCCCCGCCCGCCGGCAGCCCGCCCCGCACCTCCGCCACGGACCCCGGGGGCGCCACCCCGGAAGGCGCCGACCCCGGGGGAACCGACCCCAGCGGCACCGCCCCCAGGGCCACCTGCTCCGGAGCCGCCGGTTCCGGGGCCGCCGGCCCCGCACACCCCGCCTCCGGCGCCACCGCCTCCAGCAGCACCACCGGCGGCGGCACCGCCCGCGCCGCCGGCCCGCCCGGGACGGGAGGGCGGGTCGCGTACCGGGGCGGCGCCGGCACCTCGCCCTCGGCGGGCGCGGGCCGACTGGTGCCGGGCACCCAGGCCGAGCCGCCCCAGTACCGGATGAAGCCGGGGATGGAGGGGTCGGGGTAGTAGCCGGGCTCGGGTGCGACGGCCGGGTCGCCGGCGGCGGCGAAGGGGCGGTCCGTCATGGGGGTCTTCTTTCCTGGCAGGGCCTGACGAGGACGGTGCGGGCCGACCGGGCCCGACCACCGCAGACGCGTCCCCCCGCGCGCACGACCAGGCGCGCGCCCGGCGTTCGGCGCGCGTGGGGGAGCCACCGATGGGCGGACAGTCGCCGGGCAGTCACAAAGGGTAGTACCTCATCGAAGCCGTGACGGAAAGTTCGCGAATCCCCGGACAGCGGAGGGTGGCTCAAGGTAAGGAACCCAGCGCACGACGATCGCCCGCGCGCCGTGCCACCCGCCGTTCACCACCCCTCACCAAACTTCCCGAAGAAATCCCGGAAACGTGTGTAAGAGCCGGTGCGGACCGCCCTCTCAAAGGTCACAGGGGCCCGGAACCGGGCACCGCCCGAAGGCAGAGAGGAAGACGATCATGGAGCGTCCCGTCAGCGTCGTCGAGCACGAGCTGGAGCTCAACCTGGTGCTCTCGCCGGAGCACAGCGTCCCCGTCCCGGCCCGACTGTCCTACGGCAGCCACGACCCGTACGCGGTGTACATCACCTTCCACCTGGACACCGGTTCCCCGGTGACCTGGGTGTTCGCCCGCGAGCTGCTGGTCGAGGGCACCTTCCGCCCGTGCGGCCAGGGCGACGTGCGGATCTGGCCGACCCGCTCGGGGCGGCGCAGCGTGCTCTGTCTGGCCCTGAGCTCGCCCGCCGGGGACGCCCTGCTGGAGGCCCCGCTGCCGATCGTCGCGGCCTGGCTGGAGCGGGCGCACCGGCTGGTCCCGCCGGGCAGCGAGCTGGCCGCGCTGGACATGGACGGCTCGCTCGCCGAGCTGCTCGCCTAGGCGTGCGCCGCAGCGTGCACCGGCACGGACAGCAGCAGGGACACGAACACGGACACCCGCGAGAGCACGGCCACGACCGCGGCCGCGACCACGAGCACGGGCAGCGGGCTCGGCAGGAACCGCGAGCGCGGGAACAGGGAAGCAGGAGCGGCGCCCCCGCCGGCTCAGCGGGCCGCGGGGGCCTGCTGACGACCGCGGGCGGCGTCCGGGCCGCCGGTCTCCCGCTGTCCGGGCAGCCGGACCAGCGGCGCGCCGGCCGAGCGCCGTCGGGCCCTTATCCGGACGGCGGCGGCGAGCAGGAAGCAGAGTCCGACCCACGGGTAGACGGAGGTCGGCAGCTGGCGCCACGGTGACATGTCGAGGACGGCCAGGCCGACCGGCTTCGCGGCCCACATCGCGAAGGACAGGAAGGCGACCAGCGTGGCCCAGAAGGCGGCCCGCCAGCGCAGTCGGCGGACGCCGGCCGGGCGGGCGTGCTCGACCGAGGCCTCGGCGGCGAGCAGGACGAGCATCGGCACGCACCAGACCCAGTGGTGGGTCCAGCTGATCGGCGAGATCAGGACGGCGGTGACGGCCGCGCAGCAGACGCCCCAGGCCTCGGCCCGGGGCAGCCAGCGGCCGCTGCGCGCGGCCCAGGCGGCGACGGCGAGGCCGGCCACCGCGACCAGGCCGGCGCCGAGGGTGGCGACGGTGCCGGGGTCGGCGCTGTGCAGCAGGCGGGCGAAGGCGCCGCGCATCGACTGGTTGTCGACGATCCAGGTCTTGCCGACCCGGGAGGAGTCGTAGAGGTACTTGGTCCAGAAGCCCCAGGTGGCGTCGGGCAGGACCAGGGCGCCGAGCAGGAAGGTGCCGAGGAAGGTGAGGCCGGCCACGAAGGCGGCCCGGATCCGTCCGGTGATCAGCAGGTAGACCGCGAACAGGCCGGGGGTGAGCTTGATGCCGGCGGCGATGCCGATCGCCACGCCCTTGCTCCGCCGCCCGTCCGGACGGGTGAGGTCCCAGAGGATCAGGCAGGCCAGCGCGAGGTTGATCTGGCCGTAACGGAGCGTGGTGAAGACCGGTTCGAGCCAGACCCCGAGGCCGGTCACCAGGATCACGCCGATCGGCCGCAGCTCGCGGCGCGGCCACCCGGCCAGCTTGAAGGACAGGTGGGTCAGCAGGGCGAGCAGCCCGATGTTGCCGAGAGTGATCGCCACCCGGAGGAAGGGGACCGGGAACCAGGTGGTCGGGACGAACAGCATCGCCGCGAACGGCGGGTAGGTCGCGGGCAGGTTCCACTCGGTGACGCGCAGCGCGTACAGGTCGGTGCCGTTGGCCACGGCGGCGCCCTCGGCCCGGTAGACGATCATGTCCACCATCGAGGTGTGCACGAAGTGGCGGACCACCGCGTACACCAGCAGGGACAGCAGCGCGACGGCGGAGGCCGCCAGCAGCGGGCGGCGGGGGGCCTCGCGCAGCGCCCGGACGGGGGCGCCGAGGGCCCGGCGCAGCCGGTCCGACAGGGGGGCGGGCGAGGGGTCGGGTGCGGTCCGCACCGGGCTGCGCTCGTCTTGCACCGCTGTCACTGTCCACTCCGTCCACGGCTGGGCCAACCAGCGACGATACCGGATGCCGCCCGGGCGGAACCGGACACGATCGACTACCCGGCGTGACGAACCGGCCCTGACCAGCCGTCCTCCGCCGCGAGCGGGGCACGGACGGCCAGGGCCGGGAATCAGGCGATCACGCGATCACAACCCTCAGCCCTTGTACGCTCCCGGGGCCCGGGTGAAGTCCAGCGGCTGCTGGACGACGCTGGAGCACGCCGCGTCGGCATGGGCCTTGGCCCCTGCGACCAGGTCGTACGGCGGGTGGAGCGGGGTGTCCACGCACAGGGTGTGTCCGGCCCCGGCGCCGACCGGGGGAACGGGCACACCGGTCGCCGTGGGGGTGACGGCCGGGGTGGGGTCGGCGCCGGGGTGGAGGTCGGCGCGACCGACGCTAGCGGTGGGCCGGGGGCGCGGCGGGCGGGCTGAGCGAGCGGTAGAGGTCCCTTAGGCCGCCGTTAAGGAAGAGCGCACGGGCGCCGTACCACCACACCTGGCGCCCGGCCACCCCGAGCCACCGTCACTTCTGGAACAGCGCCCCCCGGCTCCGCCGCCGTCCGCCCCGCGCGGGCGCCGCCTCCTGCGGCCCGGTGCGCAGCCGCAGCCGGGTCTCGGCGCCGCCGAGCACTGCGGAGCGGCCGAGCGCGAGGTCCCCGCCGGTGGACTCGGCGAGCTTGCGGACGATGTCCAGGCCGAGGCCGGTGGAGCCCTCGCCGCCGTGCCCCTCGCCGCGCTTGAGGGCGGCGGCCGGGTCGCTGTACCCCGGTCCGGCGTCGCCGACCAGCACGATCACCGAGCAGTCGGTGGCCAGCACGTCCACCGAGAAGGCGGTGCCGACGGCGGTGTGCCGGAAGACGTTGCCGAGCAGCGCGTCGACGGCGGCCGCCAGGTCGCCGCGCTGGACGGGCACCGGCGCCGCCCGCTCGGCGCCGGCCAGCTGCCAGCGGCGCCCCTCGTCCTCGGCCAGCGCCGACCAGAAGGCGACCCGTTCCCGGATCACCTCGGCGGCGTCGCAGCCGACCGCGACGACGGGCGCGTCCTCGGGGGCGCGGCGGGCCGAGCGGATGATCTGGTCGACCTCGCGCTCCAGTTGGGCGACCGCGTGCCGGGTGGCGTCGGCCGCGTCGCCCTCGCCGAGCGAGGCGGCGTTGAGCCGCAGCACGGTCAGCGGGGTGCGCAGCCGGTGCGACAGGTCCGCGGCCAGTTCCCGTTCGGCGGCGAGGAGTTGGACCACCCGGTCGGCCATGGTGTTGAACGCCTGGCCGGCCTCGCGCAGTTCCTCCGGGCTGCCCGCGACCAGCCGGCCCTCCACCGGGACCCGCACCGCGAGGTTCCCGGCGCCGAGCGAGCGGGCGGCGGCGGCGAGCTTCCGCGCGGAGGCGACGATGCGGCTGCCCATCCGGTCGGCGACCAGCACCGAGATGGCGACCAGGCCGAGCGCCACGGCGGAGAGCACCTGCCAGGCGGTGGCCACGCCCCGGGTGAGGTCGCTCTCGGCCACGAACACCTCGACCACCGCGGTCCGCCCGGTGTCCACCGCGACCGGCTGGAGCAGGGCGTACCCGCCGGCCACCTTCACGGTGAAGGAGCGGCCCTTTCCGCCGGCCGTGGCCACGTCGGCCGCGGCGGCGCGCCCCTCCCCCAGCATCGGGCCCTCGGGCTCGCCGGTCCCGGCGGCCGCCGCACCCGGGCCGCCCCCGCCCGTCCCCGCGGCCACCGTCCCGGGGCCGCCCCCGCCCGTCCCCGCGGCCACCGTCCCGGGGCCTCCCCCGCCCGTCCCCACGGTCGCCGCCTCGGCGCCGCCCGCTCCGGCGGGCTGCCCGGCCGCCGGAAGGTGCACCGCCATCCGCCCCTGCCCGCCGGCGTCCGTACTGGCCAGGGCCCGGTTGACCGCGTCCTCGTCGGTGGTGATGGCCAGGGCGGGCCCGAGCGCCGCGGCCTGCCGTTCGGCGGCGGTGAAGGCCCGGTCCCGCGCGGTCTGTTGGACCATCAGCCCGAGCGGGATCAGGAAGGCCAGCGCGACCATGGTGGTCCCGGCCACCGCGGCCTTGATCAGGGCCCAGCGCAGCGAGCGCCCGAACCGCCTCATGTCCGGTGCTCCGGCAGTCCTCCGGCGGCCTCCAGTCGGACCCCGACGCCCCGGACGGTGTGCAGGTAGCGGGGGTTGGAGGCGGTCTCGCCGAGCTTGCGGCGCAGCCAGGAGAGGTGGACGTCGATGGTCTGGTCGCCGCCGTAGGTCTGCTGCCAGACCTCGGCGAGGATCTCCTTGCGCGGCACCACCACGCCGGGCCGGGCGGCCAGGAAGGCCAGCAGGTCGAACTCACGGCGGGTCAGGTCGAGCGGCCGTCCGTCCAGCGCGGCCTCCCGCCGCTGGAGGTCGATGGCCAGTCCGCCGACCCGCAGCACCTGGGCGACGGGGGCCGCGCCGCTGCCGAAGCGGCGCAGCACGGCGGTCATCCGGGCGCTGAGGTGCTCCCCGGAGAAAGGTTTCACCAGGTAGTCGTCGGCGCCGTCGTTGAGCAGCCGGATGATCTCGGCCTCGTCGTCCCGGGCGGTGGAGATGATCACCGGCACGTTGGTCAGGCCCCGGATCATCTTGAGCGCCTCGCTGCCGTCCAGGTCCGGCAGGCCGAGGTCGAGGATCACCAGGTCACAGCCGACCTGGGCGACCTCCCGCAGCGCCTCCAGAGCCGTGCCCACACTGCGGACCGCGTGACCGGTGTCGGTCAGGTGCCGGATGAGGGCGGATCGTACGAAGGGGTCGTCCTCGACCACGAGCACTGTTGCCATGGGCCTGCACGGTACGCCATCGCCGGTCAATGGTCTGTACCTCGGGGGTGGGTCCGGACATTGTGCAACTGCCCTGCTGAATACCGGGGGTGCCGGTCTCCATCCGTATGGAAATACGGCAGGATGTGCGGACGATGCGGAACGGACTGGTACAGCTCGGCGCCTGGGCGGCGGCCACCGGGGCGGCGGTGGCGCTGTCCTGGCTCGGCGTGCACGCGGTGCTGACCGGCGCCGCGTTCGAACGGCCCACGGCCCTGCCGCTGCCCTCCCCGAAGGCCGACGGCACGCTGCACTCCGCGCCCGCCACCGCGGACCAGCCGCGCTCCGCCGCACAGTCCACGACCCCTTCCCCGGCGGCCTCCCCGACCACCGGCACCACCAACGCCGCCACCACCGCCACCGCCCCGCACGGCCCGGCCCCCGCCCCCGCCACCACCGCCGCCGCGCCGCCCACCCGCCGGCCCGTCCCCACCGCCACCACGACGTCCACGGTGAAGAGCTACCCGATCCCGGGCGGCAAGGTCGCGCTGGACCTGAAGCCGGACCGGGCCACCCTGGTCTCCGCCACCCCGGACCCGGGCTGGCAGATGCAGGTGTGGACCGACGGCCAGTGGCTGCGGGTCGACTTCACCCGGGGCGACGAGGCCAACTCCGTCTTCGCCTCCTGGAACGGCCACCCGCCGATCGTGGAGACGGCGATCCGCTGAGGCGCTTCCGGCGGTCCATCAGGAACCGGTCCGCCGCACGACGTCCCGTCAGAGGCCGTCGCACGGCACGTACCCCGGCAGGTACGGCCCCACGTACCCCGCCCGGTCCACCAGCGTGTGCCTGGTCCCGCCCGGCACCCCGATGGTGGCGAGCAGCACCGCGCCGTAGTCGTCCCGCGCCTCGTACGGCTCGGCCAGCGACAGCGCGCCCCGGTCCACCGCGTAGTCGTAGGCGTAGTAGACGTCCGGCACGCTCACCGCGAGGTCCAGCACCCCGTCCCCGTACCGGTCCAGGTACGCGGTCAGCTCCCGGCCGCGCGGGCCGCCGGTCCGCACCCGGGGCGCGGTCCGGGAGGCGGCCCGCACCGGGGCGGCGGGCACCGGCGGGGCGGCGGGCACCGGGGAGGTGAGCACGATCCGCGTGCCCGGCGCCGCGAGCACGTACGAGAGCAGCTCCGGCTCGCCGGTCTCCGGCCCGGCGTACGCGGTACATCGCAGCCCGAGCGCGGCGCAGTAGCGGCGGGCCGCCCGCTCGGCGTCGGCGACCGCGAAGACCACCGCGTCGGCGCGGCCCATCGGCAGCGGCCCCGCCTCCGCCGGGTCCGGTGGGAGGTCTGCCCCGAACAGGGCGGGTTCGGCGGCGGTGTCGGTCATGACTGCCCTCCCGGTAGGCGTACGGACCATCGTGGCCGCCCCCGGCACCGGGGGTGGGGCCCTGCGCACGGGGGTGTGGCTGGAGGGTGTCGCCGGGCCGACCCGCGCGCAACTGTTCCGTTTCCTCCTGGTCAAGCTGTGCCCCGGAGCGGGAGAATCGGCCGCGCCGCTGTACAGAATGCCCACCACAGGACGGTGCCGCGAATGCCCCCCGCCCACTCGCCGAGCTCCCCCGGCTCCCCCAACTCCGCTGCCCCTCAAGGGAATTCCATCGTGGGCAGTACGAATGACACGATCGACCCGCTGGACGGTCGGCTGATCCGGCTGCTCGCCGAGGAGCCCCGGATCGGGGTGCTGGAGTGCTCGCGCCGGCTGCAGGTCGCCCGGGGCACCGTCCAGGCCCGGCTGGACCGGCTCCAGGCCAAGGGCGTGATCGGCGGCTTCGGCCCGGAGGTGGACCCGGCGGCGATCGGCTACCCGGTGACGGCCTTCGCCACCCTGGAGATCTCCCAGGGGCAGGGCGCGGACGTGCGGGCGCACCTGGCGAGCGTGCCGGAGGTGCTGGAGCTGCACACCATCACCGGGATCGGGGACATGCTGGTGCGGATCGTGGCCCGGTCCAACGCCGATCTGCAGCGGGTGATCGACCGGGTGCTGGGCTTCGACGGGATCGTCCGCTCGTCCACCGCGATCGTGCTGGAGAACCCGGTGCCGTACCGGATCCTGCCGCTGGTGGACCAGGCCGCCGCCGAGTAGGAGGGTCCGCGCCACGCCACGCGCCGATTCGGCATAGGCAGGAGGCGTCGGGGGCCGCAAGATTTATGTATGAACGTTCTACAAATCCTGGCGCCGCTCTCCGGCCCGCTGATACCCGTGGCGGCCGCGCCCTCCCCCTGGTCGGCCCCCGCATGACGAACGCCGTCGCGGCCGACGGTACCGCCCCCACCCTCATCGCCTCCGCCCAGCGCGCCCTGCGCCTGCTGGCGGCGGCAGCCCGCTACCCCAAGGGTGCCACCGCCAAGCAGCTCGCCCGGGACACCGACCTCGCCCTGGGCACCGCCTACCACCTGCTGCGCACCCTGGTGCACGACCACTACCTGGAGCGCCACAGCGGCCGCTACCTGACCGGCCCCGCCGTCACCGGGCTGGTCCGGGACGACGGCCCGGCCACCGACCGGGCCCGGCTCAGGGCCCTGCTGGGCCTGCTCGCCGACGAGCTGTCCGCCGCCGTCTACTTCACCTGGTACCGGCACGGCGAGGTGGAGCTGATCGAGGCCGCCGAGGCCCCCGGCGCGCCGCTGATCGACCGGCACAGCTGGCGGGTCGGCGCCCACGCCCACGCGGCCGGGAAGACCCTGCTCGCCCTGATGACCGCCGAGGAGCGCCGGGCCCACCTGGCCCGCTACCCGATGGTGCCGTTCACCCCGTACACCCTGCGGGACCCGGCCTGCCTGCCGCTGCTGCCCCGCCAGGGCCCGCGGCGGGCCGTCCCGATCACCCAGTTCCAGGAGTACGCGCTCGGCTCGGCGGGTGCGGCGGTGCCGATCGTCGCGGGCAACGGCATCGGCGCGATCTCGGTCTCCCTGCCGATGGCCCAGGCCCACCGGCTGGCCGGGATCGCCGCCGAGCTGCGCACCCGGCTCGGCGAGGACTTCGCCGCGGTCGCCTTCGGAATCTGACCGCGCGGGCCGGGCCGACCCCGTGCGGGGGGACGCCCGGCCGGCCGGAGGCCCGCACGAGGCCGGCCGGGAGTCAGCAGGACGGGACGCTGCCGCCGCTCTTCAGCGCCTCCAGGGCGGAGACCGCCTCGCCGAGGGTGCCGACCGGCACCAGCCGCAGCGACTTCGGGGTGTTCACCTTGGCGTCCGAGCACTCGTCCTTGGGCAGCAGGAACACCGTCGCGCCGTCCCGGGCGGCCGCCTGCGTCTTCAGGGGGACGCCGCCGACCGGGCCGACGGTGCCGTCCGCCTCGATGGTGCCGGTGCCGGCCACGGTGAGCCCGCCGGTGAGGTCGCCGCCCTTGCCGTCGCCGGCCAGCTTGTCGACGATGCCCAGCGCCAGCATCTGGCCGGCGCTCGGGCCGCCGACCGCGCCCAGGTCGACCTTGACCTTCACCTGGTCCGGCGACAGGCGGAGGTAGTTCAGCGCGGCCGCGGTGGCGGCGTCCTGCGACTCGGCCATCTGCGCGGCGGTCGCCTCGTCGGCCTTCACCGGGTTGCTCTCCGGGTAGACCGTCTCGGTCGGGCGCACGGCCTCCTTCGGGTCGAACCAGGCCTGCATCGAGCGCCAGAAGGTGTTCTTCTGCCCCGGGTTGGTCGCCGTGATGGTGACCATCCGCAGCTCGCCCTCGGTGGTGCGCAGCGGCGCGCCCGTGATCGTGAGGACCGGCTTGTCCTCGTACGAGCCCAGGGTGTCCGCGGTCAGGCCCGGCCAGGTGATCGTGTACGGCAGCGGGACGAAGGCGGCCACCCCGAACAGCGCGGCGACCAGCACCCCGCACAGCGTGAGTGCGCGGGTCCGCGGGGAGGTGAGGGCCTTGGAGAGCTTGGTGTCGGACACAAGGGGAATCCAAACACACCCGACACCGGGTGCGGGCGCTACCTCAGGGCGTCGGCCACCTCGGTCGCCGCCTCCACCACCCGGGGGCCGACCCGCTCGGGCACCATGCCGTTCAGCATCACCACGCCGACGCTGCCCTCGATGCCGCTCAGTCCGACCAGCGCGGCGGCGGCCCCGCTCGCCCCGGACTGCTCCTCCGCCCGGGTGATGACGAAGCCCTGCTCGGGCCGGCGCTGGCTGGGGAAGGTGCGCGCCTCCAGGATCGCCCGGCCGGCCGCGCTCTCGGTGAGCGGGTGGCGCAGGCCGGTCCGGTAGGCGACGTGGAAGTCGGTCCAGCTGGGCTCGACCACGGCGACGGCCAGCGCCTCGTTGCCGTCCACCAGGGTCAGGTGGGCGGTGGCGCCGAGGTCCTCGGCGAGGCTGCGCAGGGCCGGCAGCGCGGCCTCGCGCAGCAGCGGGTGCACCCGGTGCGCGAGGCGCAGCACGCCGAGGCCGACCCGGGCGCGCCCGCCGATGTCCCGGCGGACCAGGCCGTGCTGCTCCAGGGTGGCCAGCAGCCGGTAGACCACGGTCCGGTTGACGGCCAGCCGGGCGGCCAGCTCGGTCACGGTGAGCCCGCGCTCGGAGTCGGCGAGGAGCTTGAGGACCCGGACGCCGCGGTCCAGGGTCTGGGAGGTCTCGGCTGTCACGACGGGCAATCCTTTCCGCGGCGCTCGCGGGGCGGGCGGCGCCGTTCCAAGGTCGGTGTCGCGCGCAGGTGGGGGTGGCCGCGCTCGGGCCGTACGGCGTCATCGTTGACGCGCACGGCCCTGCGACGCCGTCCCGCGGGGGTTGCCCGACGGAAGAGCGTGGGGGAAAGGTAGTGAAGGAAATGACGCGACGGAAGTGGTTGTCCAAAATTCGGGCGTGATCAACTCCAACAGCGCCTCGAATTCGGGACGAACCCCCGCGATTCGCCGGGTGCGTCGGGCTCCGGACGCGCCCCCGGTCCGGTGACCGGACGCGCCGCCCTTCGAAGCCCCTCCGCCGGCCGCCCCCGGCCGGCCGCCGCCCGGACTAGTTGGCCCACTCCCGGATCTTCACGATCCGCGCCTTGAGCTGGTTGGCGGTGGCCTGCGCGGTGAGCGGCCCGCCGCACTGGCGGCGCAGCTCGTTGTGGATGGTGCCGTGCGGCTGGTTGGTGCGGTGGTGCCAGGCGGCCACCAGCGCGTTCAGCTCCTTGCGCAGCTCCCGCAGCTCCTGGTGGGTGACCACCGGCCGCTGCTCGGCCGGCAGCTCCAGCAGGTCGGCCTCCTCGGCGGGCTTGGTCTTGCTGCGCTGGATCTGCCGGTGCTGGCGCTTCTGGAGCAGCATCTGCACCTGGTCCGGCTCCAGCAGGCCCGGGATGCCGAGGTAGTCCTCCTCCTCCTCGCTCCCCGGGTGGGCCTGCATGCCGAACTCCATGGCGTTGTACAGGACCCGGTCGAAGACCGCCTCGGAGCCCAGCGCCTCGTAGGAGAACTCGTCGCCGCCCGCGCCGTCCGGCCCGTCGTTGGCCCGCTCGGCCTCGGCGAGCAGCCGGTCCTCCTCGTCGAAGAGGCCGTCGCCCTCCTTCTTCGGCCGGTCCAGCACGTGGTCGCGCTGGAGCTCCATCTCGTTGGCGAAGCCCAGCAGCATCGGGATGGTCGGCAGGAACACCGAGGCCGTCTCGCCGCGCTTGCGGGCGCGCACGAAGCGGCCGACGGCCTGGGCGAAGAACAGCGGGGTGGAGATCGAGGTGGCGTAGACCCCGACGCACAGCCGGGGCACGTCGACGCCCTCGGACACCATGCGGACGGCGACCATCCAGCGCGAGGTCCCCTCCGCGTAGTCGGAGATCCGCTTGGAGGCCTCGGTCTCGTCGGAGAGGACCAGGGTGACCTTCTCGCCGCTGATCTCGCGCAGCATCTTGGCGTAGGCGCGGGCCACGTTCTGGTCGGTGGCGATGACCAGTCCGCCGGCGTCCGGGATCGCCTTGCGGACCTCGGTGAGGCGCCGGTCGGCGGCCTGGAGGACGGAGGGGATCCACTCGCCCTGCGGGGACAGCGCGGTGCGCCAGGCCTGGGCGATCAGGTCCTTGGTCATCGGCTCGCCGAGCCGGGCCTCCAGCTCGTCGCCGGACTTGGTGCGCCAGCGCATGTTGCCGCTGTAGCTGAGGAAGATCACCGGGCGGACGACGTGGTCGGCGAGCGCGTGCCCGTAGCCGTAGGTGTAGTCGGCGATGGACTTGCGGATGCCGTCGCTGCCCGCGTCGTAGGCCACGAACGGGATCGGGTTGGTGTCGGAGCGGAACGGCGTACCGGTCAGCGCCAGTCGGCGGGTGGCCGGTTCGAAGGCCTCGAAGCAGGCCTCGCCCCAGGACTTGGAGTCACCGGCGTGGTGGATCTCGTCCATGATCACGAGGGTCTTGCGGGCCTCGGTCCGGTTGCGGTGCAGCATCGGGTTGACCCCGACGCCCGCGTAGGTGACCACGATGCCGTGGTAGTCCCGGGAGAGCGGCCCGGAGGAGTACGCCGGGTCCAGCCGGATGCCTATCCGCGCGGCGGCCTCGGCCCACTGCTTCTTCAGGTGCTCGGTCGGTGCCACGACCGTCACCTGCTGCACCAGGTGGTTGTGCAGCAGGTACGAGGCCAGGGTGAGCGCGAAGGTGGTCTTGCCTGCGCCCGGGGTGGCGACCGCGAGGAAGTCGCGCGGCTGGGTCTCGATGTACTTGTCCAGCGCGCCCTGCTGCCAGGCCCGCAGCTTGCCGGCGGTGCCCCAGGGGGCGCGGCCGGGGAAGGCCGGGGAGAGGTGGTGCGAACCGGCGGGCGCGGCGTGGCCGACGGATCGGACGGGCGCCTGCGGCTCCGGTACGTCGGAGAACAGCGGCATCGAGGAGGCGGCGGCAGTACTCACGGTCTCCGAGGGGGATCATCGCAGGTCAGAGGCGGTTTTGCGGCCTCACCCCGCGGTCGGGCGGCAATCGGACAACCCGCCCAGCGTACCGGGTCCGGCGCCGTTCGGGCCTCCAGGCGGCGCTCCGCGCCGGGCCCGCGCGGCCGGAAATCGATGTGACCCGGATCACACCGATTGCCTCGTGGAACCCGGTAAGCACCACCGGTCCCGGGACTCTCACCAGGGTGAGGCCGCAGCAACCCTCACTGCTGTCACGCAGCCTCGCACCGAACCGAAGGGACCCCGCCCGTGCGCACCGTCGAAGAGACCGTCCAGGCCCGCCTGATCCTCTCCTCCCACCGCTCCGTCCGGCTGCGGGTGGGGCTCTCCTACCTGCCGGAGGACCCGCTGGCCGTCCGGATGGCCTTCCCCGCCGAGTTCTCGCTGGACGACCCGGCCGAGCGCCGGGGCTCCGAGGACATCGTCTGGGTCTTCGCGCGCCAGCTGCTCTCGGCCGGTCTGGAGCTGCCGTCCGGCGCCGGGGACGTCCACGTCCGGCCCGCGGTCGGCCGGCGCACCATGGTCGAGCTGCGGGCGCCCGAGGGCACCGCGCTGCTCCAGTTCGACGCCGCCGACCTGCGCCGCTTCCTGTGGCGCAGCCGGCTGGTCGTCCCCGAGGGCGAGGAGCACCTGCACCTGGACGCCGACCGCGCGCTCGCCCAGCTGCTCGGCTGACGGGGGCGCCGGCCCTCGGGAGCGCCCCCGTGCTTCCGGGCCGTGACGCGCCCGCCCGCGTGGTGGACCGTCCGTCCGCGTCCGTCGCGCGGCGACCCGGGTCCGGGGCCCGGGAAGCCCGTACGGTCGCGCCCCCAGGGGCGGGTCAGCCCGAGAGCTTGCGCATCAGCCGGACGCCCTGGGCCGCCGTCAGGTGCGGCAGGTACGCCTTGCCGATCGCCCTGGTGATGCCGGGCAGTGCGGCCGGGTCGGGGTACGCCATGTACATCGGCCGGTACTCCGGCTGGAACTTCGCCTTGAACGCCAGCAGCGAGCGGAAGCCGTACACCGGCTCCAGCACCTTGCCCATCCAGTCCAGCATCCGCTGCAGGCCGGTGGGCTCCTCGTCCTGCCCGGTCCGGGCCAGCGGCGCGCCCGACAGCGACAGGAAGCGCGCGCCCTCCTCCTTGAAGCCGAGCGCCGCCGAGGCGATCAGGAACTCGCTGACGCCGCGGAAGCCGTCCGAGCGCCGGCGCATGAAGTCCAGCGTCCAGCCGACCGGCACGCCGTTCTCGTACACCGGCATCCAGCTGGTCAGCCCGTGCACCACCCGCTGCTCGTCCACCGCGATCAGCACCCGCACGTCCGGGTCGTCCAGCTCCTCCAGCCCGCCGAGCGTGAAGCCCATCTCCGGCAGGCCCTTCTCGGAGACCCACTCCTCGGAGATCGCCCGGATCTGCTCCCGCAGCGCGAGCGGCGCCTCGTGGTACGCCCACCACTCCGCGGAGATGCCCTGCTTGCCGGCCTTGTTGAGGGCGGTGCGGATGTCCTGCCACTTGCGGCCGGTGAAGGCCAGCTCGGGCAGCGGCACCACGGTGTCCTCGGCGACCTGCACCGAGCGCCAGCCGAGCTGCGCGGTGGCGGCCCTGGTCTCGCCGCAGACGCTGTAGAAGCACGGCGTCCAGCCGCGCGCGTCGCAGTACCGGGCGAAGCCGGCCACCGCCCGGGCCCGGTCCTCCGGCGCGCCGAACGGGTCGCCGGTGGTCAGCGCGACGGTGCCCACCACCCGGTAGGCGACGGCCGCCCGGCCGCCCTCGTCGAACCAGTAGTGGTTGCCGTCCCAGGTGGCGATGAACGAGAGCGTCCCGCCGCCGTGCTCGGCCAGCAGCGCCCGCGCGCGGGCGGCCGCCGCCGCGTCGGTGTGCAGCACCGGCCGGCGGAAGACCGACAGCAGCACGGCCAGCGCGACCGCCCAGAACGCCAGCCCGCAGTACGTCTCCAGGAAGCGCGCCACCGGCCCGACCGCGATCGGGTAGTCCGGCAGCAGGTCGTTGTACGCGGGCGGCAGGAACTGGGCCGGCAGCCCGGCCACCAGCCGGCGGGCGGACGCCCCCGGCTCGAACTCCCCGGCCACCAGCCGCCCGACCCCCACGTAGGTGGCCGCGGAGGCGAGCGCCGCGCCGCCGAGCACCAGGGCCAGCCGGCGCACCGAGCGGCCGGACAGCCGCAGCAGGAACCGCTTGCGGGTGGCCACCAGCAGCCCGGTGGTCAGCAGTGGCAGCAGCAGCGCCTCGACGAAGTACTGCACCACGTCCCGGCTGACCGGCCCGGCGTCCAGGTAGAGCCAGCACAGCAGCGCCGCCCAGAGCAGCTCGGTGGCCACGGTGACCAGCCAGGCGAACCGCAGCCCCCGGCGCAGCCCCTCGGCGAGCACCAGCAGCAGCGCCGGGATCAGCGCGGCCATCATCCGGCCCGGGGTGTCGAAGATCCGGACGACGGCGTGCGCCCGGGCGCAGTCGTGCGCCGACTGCGCGCAGAAGTCGGCCACCTCGTCCGGGCTGAGCCGGTGCGAGAAGTACAGCTCGGAGAAGGTGTTGAACGGCCCGCTGGCGTTGTCGTACAGCGAGGCGAGCAGCGGCCCGAAGGCGGCCGCGACCAGGCAGAGCGCCACCAGCACCCGGGTCTCCGAGTGCGAGGAGCGGTGCGTGCGCAGGTGCGGGCGGCCCCGGCTGACCAGCGCGCCCAGGCCGAGCCCGGCCAGCGCGGCGGCGCACCGCTGGACGCTCTGCAGGTGGCCCACGTACAGCGTCATCACCAGCGGGACGAGCAGCACCAGCAGGTGCAGCCGACGGCGCCAGAGCACGGTGAGCCGGTACCCGAGGACCCCGGCCAGCGCGAACACGCCGACGCCGGGGCCGACCGAGATCTGGTCGGCCACCGAGGCGGTCCACTGCTCCCCCGCCGAGGAGCCGAACGCGACCAGCCCGGTGCCCAGCAGGGTGCCGACCACCTGCCCGCCGACCAGCACCGCGAGGGTGCGCAGCCGCCCGAGCCGGTGCTCGGCGGCCGGGCCGACCAGGAGCAGCAACAGGCTGGTGAACACGTACGAGCCGCGGCCCGAGCACCAGAACATCGAGGTGACCGGCGTCCACCAGTGGCCCTCGGCCAGCGTGGACAGGCCGATGCCGGCCCGCTCCAGCAGCCGGTCCGACGGGCCGTGGCCCAGGCTGCGGGTGGCCGCGCCGAGCAGCCAGAGCCCGGCCAGCAGGGCCAGCGTCAGCGGCGCCGAGCGCAGCCGGGCGCCGAGCACCCCGGCCGCCCGCCGGACCTTCTGCGGGCGCGGCTCCGGCGTCCGGGTGACCGGCGCCCGGTCGGTGCCGCGCTCGGCCGAGCGCTCCGCGTCCGGCCCCGGCCCGCGCTGCTCGCCGACGGTGGCCAGCGCCGTCCCCGCCCCGGTCACCGGGTCAGCCCGGTCTGCTGGGCGAGCCACGGGAGCTGCTGGGCGATGCCGGGCCGGAAGACGACCCAGCCGTGGCCACCCGGCATCAGTTCGAACTTGGACTTCATTCCGGCCGCCTGCGCGGCCTGGTAGACCTTCTCCATCTGCGGTCTGAACTCCTCGTCGGTCTCGCCGACGACCAACGCGACGTTGGTGTCCGGGAACTTCTTGCGGGCCATCACCTGGAGCGGATCGACCGCGTCGAACTTCTTCTCGTCACCACCGAAGGCGGCCTTGACGGTCTGTTCCCGACTGCCCAGGGTCGGTTCCTCCTGCCCGGACATGTCGAGGACGGTGCCGTACACGTCGGAGGCGTTGACGCCGAGCTGGAGGGCGCAGGTTCCACCCATCGAGGCGCCCCCGATCGCCCAGGACTTCCGGCCGGCCGCCGTCTGGAGGTGCTGGTGCACCCACTCGGGGACGTCCACCGCCAGGTAGGTCTGGGTCTTGGCGATCTTGGAGTCGAGGCAGAGCGTGTTGGCCCAGGTGGAGCCGAGCTGGTCGGGCATCACCACGATCGGCGCGAGGCCGCCGTGGTCCGCGGCGTAGGCGTCCAGCGCCTCGTTGATCTGCGCGGAGAGCACCCAGTCCCCCGGGACGCCGGGCTGGCCGGTGATCATCACGATCACCGGGAGCAGCGGCCGCGGGGTGGCCTGGTAGGCGGGCGGGAGGTAGACGTACGCGTCGCGGGCCTTGAAGCCCGACTTGGTGCCGGGGATCGGCACCACCGACACGGTGCCCTTCTCGGGCAGGTCCGCCGGGGGCTGCCAGACCTCCTCCAGCGTCCTGCCCGGCGGGGCGGCCACGGTCTGGCCCGCCTTGTCGGCGACCAGCCCGTCGGTCTTGGTCAGCCACGGCGCGAGCATCACGCGCCCGCTCGGGAACTGGCCGAAGCCGATGTTCACCTCGGAGGAGGCCATCAGCACCACCAGGCCGCACAGGCCCAGCGCGAGCCCCCGCCGCCGCCAGGTGAGCCGGCGCATCCGGTAGCCGGCCAGGCAGAGCCCGGTCAGGGCGATGGCTATCCACCAGGTGACGTACTTGGGCGTGCCCTCCGGGAAGGGGTGCCACCAGCCGTCGACCACGACGTCCAGCAGCCAGCTGAGCGCCGCGGCGGTGATCAGGGCGGCGGGCAGGCGGACCCGCCACCAGCTCCGGCCGCGGCCGACGGCGAGCGCGATCAGCGCCGCCCAGCCGGCCGCCAGCACGGCGTGCGGGATCAGGCCCTCGGTGAGCGGCCAGTCGATCGGGTTCCAGCGGGAGGCAAGGGTCAGCGTGCTCATGCGGCTTTGCCCGGCGGGGTGGTGTCGGCCAGGAAGCCGTAGGCGACGACGTTGCCGTCGTAGCCGTGCTCCTCGCTGTACGAGCCGCCGCAGGTGATCACCCGCAGCTGCGCGTCAGTGGCCTGACGGTAGACCCGATCGTCCGGGAAGTCCTTTCGGTCGTGCACTTCGATGGCGTAGAGCTGGTAGACGGCGGTGGCGCCGTCCGCCCGGGCGATCTCGATCCGGTCCCCCCGACGGAGCGCGCCCAGATGATAGAAGACCGCGGGGCCGGTCTTGTTGTCGACGTGTCCCGCCAGGATCGCGGTACCGCGCTGGCCGGGGCTGGCCCCGCCCCGGTACCAGCCCGCCAGGTTGCGGTCCGCCTCGGGCGGGGTCTGCAGGTGGCCGTCCGCGTCCAGTCCGAGCGCGGTGACCGGGGCGTCCAGGCGCACCGCCGGGATGCGGATCCGGGTCGGCGCGGACGGGCCCAGCGGAGGGACGACCGAGACCGGCGTGATCCCGGCCTGGGCCTGGCCGGCCCCCGGTGCGGGCGGCAGCGACGGGCCTCCGTCGTGCACGAGCCAGGCACCGAGCACCAGCGCGGCACCCGCCGCCAGGGTGCCCGGCCAGGGCCCCCTGCTCTGCTGGACGCCCACGGGCGCTCCCCTCTGCCGACGGAACCCCGCTTCCTGGGAGTTTCCTGGGAAACAATTCAACCGGAACGGACTGTAAGGCACGTCCATACGACGGTCGTACCGGCACCCGCCGATCGGCAGGGCTGACGCCCTCTTTCGTGCGCCCCGTGGGCACCCGGTCGCGGAGCGCGACGGCCGCCCCCCGCATACGATCGCCGCAGGAACACTCCCGACACGAGCTACCGACGGTTCTACGGACCCGATCGGTTGCGGCGTTCGGGCGATCGCTCCGGACGACGCGCTGCGCCTCTCCGACCGGCCCCGCCCCCGTGCCATGCTGACCCGGCCACGGGTTGTATCACCCACTTGTCCGACCGGACTCCGCACTCCCGCACGCCGCCCCACCGCCCCACGAACGGAGTGACCATGGAAGCCCTCTCACGCCGCACCCTGCTGGCGGCGGGCGCCGCCACCGCCGCCACCCTGGCGGCCGGCTGCGGCAGCGACCACGCCACCGGCGGAGTGCGGGTGCCCGGAGCCGTCGTCCCGGCCACCGGCGCGGCCGACGAGCGGGGCGACACCCCCGCCCCGGCCCCGGCCCCCAAGCCGCAGGCCGTCCTGATCGGCGACGGCTCCACCTCGGACACCGGCGCCCAGCCGCACCAGCCGGTCCCCGACCGGCTGCAGCCCGGCCAGCGCCCGCCGCAGTTCGTGGTCTTCTCCTGGGACGGCGCCGGCGAGCTCGACAACGGCCTGTTCGCCCGCTTCCGCCGGCTGGCGCAGGAGCACGACGCGAAGATGACCTTCTTCCTCAGCGGCCTCTACCTGCTGCCGGAGTCCAAGAAGGACCTCTACCGCCCGCCGCAGCACAGGGCCGGCGCCTCCGACATCGGCTACCTGAGCGACCAGCACATCCGCGACACCCTGGAGAACGTGCACGCGGCCTGGCTGGAGGGCCACGAGATCGGGACCCACTTCAACGGCCACTTCTGCGGCTCCACCGGCGTCGGCAAGTGGTCCCCCGAGGAGTGGGACAGCGAGATCCAGCAGGCGATGGACTTCGTGACGAACTGGCGCACCAACACCGGCTTCACCGACCTGCCGGCGCTGCCCTTCGACTACCGCAAGGAGCTGATCGGCAGCCGCACCCCCTGTCTGGAGGGCCAGCGCAACCTGCTGCCCACCGCGGTCAAGCGCGGCTGGCGCTACGACAGCAGCGGCAACGGCACCCAGGTGTGGCCGCAGAAGATCCAGGGCGGCGCCCTGTGGGACCTCCCGCTGCAGTCCATCCCGTTCCCCGGGCACACCTTCCAGGTGCTCTCGATGGACTACAACATCATGTACAACCAGTGCGGCCCCAACACCAAGGCCGACCCGGCGCTCCACCCCGGCTTCCAGACCCAGGCCCGCGACGCCTACCTGATGGGCTTCGACCGCACCTACAACGGCAACCGGGCGCCGTACGTCATCGGCAACCACTTCGAGGAGTGGAACGGCGGCATCTACATGAACGCCGTCGAGGACGTCCTCCGGACCATCGCGGGCAAGCCGGAGGTCCGGCTGGTCTCCTTCCGGCAGTTGGTCGACTGGCTGGACGCCCAGGACCCGGCGGTGCTGCGCAAGCTCCAGACCCTCGCCCCGGGCCAGGCGCCGGCCGGCGGCTGGGAGGCCTTCCTCGGCGCCCCGGTGGGGGCCGGAGCCCCCGCCGGGTCCTGACCGTCAGGCCTTCGCCCGCACCCGGCCGGCCAGCAGCGCGCCGAGCAGCGCCACCCCGGCCATCGACAGCAGGATCACCGCGAACGCGCCGGGCGAGCCGGCCGCCCCGCCGCCCTCGTGGGCGGCGGCGAGCGCCCCGCCGCCCAGCGCCGCGAACAGCACCCCGGCCATCCCGGTCAGCAGCACGTTGCCCAGCGCGTCGCTCATCTGCAGGGCGGCCGAGTTGGCCCCGGCGTCCTCCGGCGTGGAGAGCTTCATCATCAGCACGCTGACGCTCGCGATCGCCATCCCCATCCCGATGCCGCCGACGCCCCAGGCCACCGACGCGACCCAGGCCGGCACCGCCGGGAACAGCACCAGCGCGGCGCCCCCGATCGCCACCGCGGTCAGCAGCAGGCCGCCCCGGATCATCGCCTCGCGGTAGCGCTCCGCCCCGGGCCGGCCCTGGAGCCAGGAGCCGACCGCCCAGGTGAGGCCGCCGCTGGTCAGGGTCAGGCCGGCCAGCGTCGGCGAGAGGTCCCGCTGGGTGGTCATCATCAGCGGGACGAAGGCCTCGGCGCCGAGGAACGCCCCGGCCGCCATCCCGCGCAGCAGGATCACCGCCGGCAGCCCCCGCCCGGCCCGCAGGGTCCCGGTCGGCAGCAGCCCCAGGACGGCCGGCACCAGCAGCGCCGCCCCGGCGATCCCCGGGAGCAGCCCGATCAGGTCGCGCCGCTGGCCCGCGTACTGCAGCAGGCCGGCGCCGACCGCCGCCATCGCGGCCAGCAGGGTGCGACGGCGGTCGAAGGCCGCGCCCCGGACCACCGGGCGCTCCCGCTCCGAGCGGGCCAGCGCCGGGCCCATCACGGCCAGCGGCAGCAGGATCAGCGCCGGCACGGCCAGGAACACCCAGCGCCAGCCCAGGTGCTGGGTGACGGCCCCGGAGACCAGCGGGCCGATGATCGAGGGCAGCACCCAGGCGGAGGAGAAGGCCGCGAACACCGCGGGCCGCAGCCGCTCCGGGTAGGCCCGGCCGACGACCACGTACAGCGCGACGATCACCAGCCCGCCGCCCAGGCCCTGGATCGCCCGGCCGGCCACGAACACCCACATCCCGGGCGCCGTCCCGGCCACCACCAGCCCCACGCCGAACACCGCGATGCCACTGAACAGCGGCCTCAGCGGGCCGCTCCGGTCGCACCACTGGCCGGAGACGACCAGGGCGAACAGGGTGGTGGTGAAGTAGCCGGAGAAGGCGAAGGCGTACAGCCCGAGCCCGTTCAGCTGGCGGGCCGCGGTCGGCATCGCGGTGTTGACGGCCGTCGCCTCGAAGGCGATCACCAGGACCACCGAGACGATCCCCAGGGTCAGCGCGCGGTAGCGGCCGCCGAGCACCCCGCCACCGGGGTCGTCGTCGAGGGGTATCGGAACAGGGTCGACCGAGGTGGGGGAGGCAGTGGTCATACGTAACATCGTAAGAGCCGTCCGCCTCGATGACCCCTGACCCCGGTCGGTGATCGACTCCGCCCCGGGACCTACGCCGCGGGCCCGCCGGGGCTCAGTGCAGCACCTTGAGGCCCACCACGCCGGAGACGATCAGCAGCAGGCAGCCGATCCGGGCCATGGTCACCGCGTCCCCCAGGACGGCCATGCCGTAGACCGCGGTGCCGACCGCGCCGATACCGACCCAGACCGCGTAGCCGGTGCCGATCGGAATGGTGCGCATCGCGTACGCCAGCCCGCCCATGCTGAACAGCAGGGCGACGCCGAAGACGAGGCTGGGAACGAGGCGGGTGAAGCCCTTGGACGATTCCAGGGCGACCGCCCAGACGGTTTCGAGGAAACCCGAGAGGATCAGAACGAGCCAGGCCATGACGGTGGTGCCTCCGCAGTCCACAGCGGCCGGATTGCCGCTGAACTGCGCCGTCTTGTCGTCACCGGGTACGACGCGCTCGTCCGGGGTGGCGGAAATGCCGCCACCGGTCTCCGACGGTAGCACACACTGCCATACAGAATTTACAAAGGAGCGTTGACCGCTCTCCCCGGATCGGCCACTATGAATTCACTGGCCGTGTGCCCGAGTGGCTTAGGGAACCGTCTGCAAAGCGGTACACGCGGGTTCGATCCCCGCCATGGCCTCGTGGAGAAAGGAATTGCCGGTCGACCCGGAAAAGTCGGCCGGCAATTCCTTTCCGCTGTTTGCACCGCTTTCCGTCGCCTTTCCGAACCGGCCGGTCAGGCGGTGACGGCGTCCTCCGCCCGGATCGGCAGCCGGCCGACCGGCAGGCCGGTGGCGGCGCGCACCGCCGCGGCCACGGCCGCCGGGGCGACCACCGCGGGGACGGCGCCGACCGCCTTGGCGCCGAACGGGGCCACCACGTCGCGCTCCTCCAGCAGCGCGGCGATCCGCACCTCCGGGGTGTCCAGCGCGGTGGGCAGCCGGTAGCCCGTGAGCGAGGGGTTCTGCAGCACCCCGCCCTCCGTCCGCAGGTCCTCCAGCAGCGCCAGACCGACGCCCTGGGCCACCCCCGCCTCGATCCGGTCCTCGATCTGGCGCGGGTTCAGCGCCCGGCCGACGTCCTGGGCAACGGTCATCTCGACCACCCGGACGGCGCCCAGCTCGATGTCCACGTCCACCACCGCGCGCATCGCGCAGAACGAGATGGAGACGAAGGCGTCGCCCTGCCCGGACTCGTCCAGCGGCTCGGTGGGGTGCGGGCGGCACTGCGCGGTCGCCCACAGCTCCTTGCCCTCCAGCGCCTCGGCGACCGGCATGCCGAGCACCCCGTCGTACGAGGTGATCTTGCCGTCGGCGATCTGGAGCAGCTCCGCCGACATCCCGAAGTTCGCCGCGATCGGCTGCAGCAGCTGGTGGCGGACCATCAGCGCGGCCCGCTCGACGGCGCCGCCGGAGACCCAGGTGTGCCGGCCGCGGGCGGACGGCCCGGCGATCGACTGGTCGCTGTCGGCCGGCGCGATGTAGACCTCGCTGACGCCCAGCACCGTCTGCACGATCTGCCGGGCCAGCGTGGCGAAGCCCTGCCCGGCGTCGACCGCCGCGCAGATCACCGTCGCGTGGTCGCCGCTGACCCGCACCGTCGCGGTGGAGACCTCGTCCTCGCCCTCGGCGCCCAGCATGTGCACCATGCCGACGGCGTAGCCGATGCCGCGCCGCACCGCCGCCGGGTCGCCCGCGCCGCCGGGCCCGCCGGGCAGCAGCCACTCGGCGTCCGGGTCGTCCACCGGCAGGGCCGGCAGCGGCTCGGCCGCGACCGCGTCCAGCAGGGCGCGCACCGGCGCCGGGCAGGTGACGGCCTGTCCGGTGGGCAGCGGGTCGCCGGTGGACATCGCGTTGCGGCGGCGGATCTCCACCGGGTCCACGCCGATCCGGGCGGCCAGCTGGTCCAGCTGGGACTCGTACGCGAAGCAGGCCTGCAGGGCGCCCTCGCCGCGCATCCGGCCGGCCGGCGGGTTGTTGGTGCGCACCGCCCAGGCGTCCACGAAGACGTTCGGGCAGACGTACGGACCGGCCGAGAAGGCCGTCGCGGCGGCCAGCGCCTCGGCGGAGACGTCCGCGTAGGCGCCGCCGTCCAGCAGGATCTGCGCCTCGACCTTCACCAGCGTGCCCTCGGCGTCGGCGTGGTGGCGGTAACGCAGCAGCGCGGGGTGACGCGAGGTGTGGGTGTGGAAGGACTCCTCGCGGGTGAGCGTCATCTTCACCGGGCGACCGGTGCGCAGCGCCAGCAGGGCCAGGGTGACCTGGAACGAGAGGTCCTCGCGGTCGGTGGTGGCACCGGGCACGCCGGTGGCCACCAGCCGGACCCGGTCCGGCTCCAGCCCGAGGCAGGCGGCGGTGCGGTCGCGGTCGCCGTGCGGGTCGGTGGAGGACAGGTGCAGTTCGACACCGCCGTCCGGGCGCGGCACGGCCAGCCCGGCCTCGGCGCCGAGCGGGGCCGGGTCCTGCCGGCCGACCTGGTAGAGGCCCTCGACGATGATCTCGCCGACCGCGTCCGGGTCCCCGGTGCGCAGCGGCAGGTGGCGGAACAGGTTGCCGTCGGGGTGCAGCGGCGGCGCGGTGAAGGACTGCTCCGGGTCGGTGACGGCCTCCAGCGGCTCGTAGTCGACCGCGATCAGGCCGACCGCCAGCCGGGCGGTGTCCGGGTGGTCGGCGGCCACCGCGGCGATCGGCTCGCCGTGGTGGCGCACCACGCCGGCGGCCAGCACCGGCCGGTCGGAGACGATCGGCCCGGCCGGGGCGCCGTCGGGGGTGCCGTCCGGGCCGGGCGGCAGGTCGGCGGCGGTGACCACGGCGTGCACCCCGGGCAGCGCCAGCGCGGCCGAGGTGTCGATGCCGCGGATCCGGGCGTGCGGGTGCGGCGAGCGCAGCACCGCGCCCCACAGCAGGCCCTCGGCCCAGAGGTCGGCCGCGTACGGGTAGATGCCAAGCGCCTTCGGCAGCGCGTCGCCGCGCAGCGGGGAGCTGCCCAGGCCGATCGGCTCCGGTGCGCCGCCCTCGCCGCCGTCCTGCTGGAGTGCTGCGCCGATGTCGGTAGGCGACGTCATGATGCGTGGTCGTCCTCGGGGAGCCGGATGCCGTGGGCGGGGGTGGCCCCGTACGGGACACCGGCCGGGGCGCCGCCCTCGGCCGGGGCACCGTGCGGGTGCGGAGCGGGGTACGGCGTGCCGTGCGGCGGGGTGCCGTCGTAGCCGGTGCCGGGCAGCGGGGTGCCGTGCGCGGGCGTGCCGTGCGGCGGCGTGCCGTCGTAAACGGCGCCGGGCAGCGGGGTGCCGTGCGCGGGGGTGGGCTCGTAGACCGGGGCGTCGTACCCGGCGTCGTAGCCGTTCTGCTGCTGGTGGCCGTCCGGGTAGGGCAGGTAGGTGCCGTGCGCGGGGGTGGCCTGGTAGGGCTGCTCGGGGTAGCCCTGCGGCGGGTAGTACACCTGCTCGTCGGCGGCCTGGGCGGGGATGGCGTCCCGGATCGGGGCCAGCACGGTGGTGTCGTACACGCCGGTGTCGTAGCCGCCCTGGGGGTCGCCGTACGGCACTCCGGCCGGGGCCGGCCCGACGCCCGGCTGCCCGACGGCGTGCTGCGGGACGGCGTGCTGCTCGACGGGCTGCTGCGGGACGGGCTGCTGCTCGACGGCCTGCTGCGGGACGTGCTCGATCCAGTCCCCGGCGTCGGCGTAGACCGGCGGCTCGACGGCCTGCCCGGGCTCGACCGGCGCCTCCGCCGGCCGTGCGGCGGGCGGCTCGGCGACGGGCTCGGCGACCGGCTCGGCCGGGGCCTCGGCGGCGGGCCCGGCGGCGGCCTGCGCGGCGGCGGCCTCGGCGGCCTCCTCCGCCTGCTCGGCCTCCAGCGCGCGGGCGTCCGCGACGGTCTGAACGGCGGCCAGCACGCCCCGGTAGCCGGTGCAGCGGCAGAGGTTGCCGCACAGGGCCTGACGGGCCTCCACCTCGGTGGGCCGGTGGTTGCGTTGGAGCAGGTCGTGCACCGCCATCGCCATGCCGGGGGTGCAGTAGCCGCACTGGACGGCGCCGGAGGCGGCCAGCGCCTGCTGGACGGCGCTCGCGCCGCCGGCGGCCGACAGGCCCTCGACGGTGTTGATCTCGCTGTCGGCGGCCAGCGCGGCGGGCACCAGGCAGCCGGCCACCAGCTGGCCGTCCACCTGCACCGAGCAGGCCCCGCACTCGCCCTGCTCGCAGCCGTCCTTGGCGCCGGCCAGGCCGAGCCGCTCGCGCAGCACGTAGAGCAGGCTCTCGCCGATCCAGGCGTCGGTGACGGGCCGTTCGAAACCGTTGACCCGCAGCGTGTACGAGGCGCACGGGCGCAGCTCGCGGCTGACCTGCGGGGAGAGGCCGAGCGGGTCGGCGTCGAGGGTCTCGATGGGGTCTGTGGTCACTTCAGCACCCTTCCCAGCGCCCGTCGGGCCAGCACCGATACGGTACGCCGCAGCCGAACGGCGGCCGCTGTCGGCCCCTCGGTCACGGCCTCCCAGGCGCCCTCGGCGCCGTAGTCGTCGGGGACGCAGGCGGCGGCCACGTACTCGCCGAAGGCGGCGGTCGCGGCCGGGTCGATCTCCCGGCTGCCGTCCCAGTCGATGCAGCCGGCCACCCAGGCCTCGGCTTCCAGCGGGCGCAGCGGCACCGGCGCGACGGCCCCGACGGCGCAGCGCACCGAGCGCCTGGCCGGGTCGAGGACGAGGGCGACGGAGGCGGTGGCGCGGGCCGGGCCGCTGCGGCCGGTGGCCTTGAGGAAGACCTGCGGGGCGTGCAGCAGCGGGACGCGCACCCAGGTGAGCAGTTCGCCGGGGCGCACCGGGTCGAGTCCGGTGAGCAGGTGACTGACCGGCACCTCGCGGGTGCCCCCGGCCCGGGTCAGGGTGACGCCGGCCTCCAGCGCGGTGAGCACCGGGAGGGTGTCGCCGGCCGGGGCGGCGGTGACGATGTTCCCGCCGAGGGTGCCGACGTTGCGGACCTGCGGCGGGCCGGCGGTGCGGGCGGCGTCGGCGAGCGCGGGGATGAGCGCGGCGAAGTCGGGGCGGTCCATCCGGGCGTGGGTGAGTCCGGCGCCGAGGACGGCGGTGCCGCCGTCCTCGTAGCGCCAGCCCCGCAGTTCGGTGATCCGGCCGAGGCCGACCAGGGCGGCGGGGCGCAAGCGGCCGGCGTTGACGGCCTCCATCAGGTCGGTGGCTCCGGCCACCGGTACCGCGGCCGGAGCGGCGGCCAGCGCGTCGACGGCCTCGTCGAGGGAGGCCGGCAGCATGATCGTCCGGTTCACCTGGGTCCCACCGTGCTCCACTTGCTCATCGATCGCCTGCCGCCCGCCGGCCTGCGGCCGTGCCGTCCTGCGTCAGCAGCCCGGCCTGGCCCGTAGGGTACGGGCGATCGGGCCGGGTTGGGCAACTCTGGCACACAATGCTCGATGATCATTTCGGGGCCGGTGAACGGGGCTGCCCGATTGGGACCGATACCGGGCGGTATCTGCCCCGACCCGCTCCGGGCCAGGGCAGATGTTCATCAGTTCTTGACGTCCGATGACCGCTCAGAAGTTCCCGGTCAGCACGACCGGGGCGTGTCACGGGGGTCCCGGCGGCCCCGGAAAGGGCCCCCGGGACACCCCCTAACGGACCGGCGGCGGGCCCTCGATCGGCCGGCCGGCCGGGGCGGGCCAGCGCTGCCACGGGTGCGGCCCGTCGGCCGGGCGGTACTCGACGCCGAGCGCGTCCAGCGCCTTCAGGTGGGTCGTCAGCCGCCGCTCGAAACCGGCGAAGTCCCGCTCGGCCGGCTCGGCGGGCAGCGCGGACCAGGCGACCTCGGCGAAGGCGACCAGCCGGGGGAAGGCCCGGTAGTCGATGTCCCGGGCGCTGTCCATGAACTCGCTCCACAGGTTGGCCTGGGTGCCGATCACGTGCCGGGCGGCGGCCTCGTCCAGCTGCTTCGGGACGGGCTCGAACCGGTAGACGTCCTCCAGCGTGCGCACGAAGCCGACCGGGATCGGCTCGTCCGGCCCGTCCGCCTGCCGGTGGTCGAAGTAGACGTGCTGCTCGGGGCACATCACCACGTCGTGCCCGGCCTTCGCGGCGGCGATCCCGCCGCCGAAGCCGCGCCAGGAGGAGACCGCGGCGCCGGGCGCGAGCCCGCCCTCCAGGATCTCGTCCCAGCCGATCAGCCGGCGGCCGCGCTCGGCCAGCCAGCGGTCGAAGTGCCGGATCAGGTGGCTCTGCAGTTCGTCCTCGTTGGCCAGGCCCAGCTCGCGGATCCGCGCCTGCGCGGCGGCGCTGTCCTTCCACTGCTCCTTGGGGCACTCGTCGCCGCCGAGGTGGACGAACTCGGACGGGAAGAGCTCCAGGACCTCCTCCAGCACGCCCTCGAAGAAGCGCAGGGTCTCCTCGGAGGCGTTGAGCACGTTGTGGCTCACCCCCCAGTCGGTCCACACCCCGAGCGCGGCGGTGTCCACCACGTCGGTGTTGCCCAGCTCGGGGTAGGCGGCGACGGCGGCCTGGGTGTGGCCGGGCAGGTCGATCTCCGGGACGACGGTGATCCCGCGGGCGGCCGCGTAGGCGACGATCTCGCGCAGGTCGTCCTGGGTGTAGAAGCCGCCGTGCGGGCGGTCGTCGCGGCGCTGTCCGGCCCGGTACCCGACCATCGAGCGGTCCCGCCAGGAACCGCGCGCGGTCAGCCTCGGGTAGCGCTTGATCTCGACCCGCCACCCCTGGTCGTCGGTCAGGTGCAGGTGCAGCACGTTGAGCTTGTGCGCGGCCAGCAGGTCGACGAAGCGCAGTACGTCCGCCTTGGGCAGGAAGTGCCGGGCGACGTCGAGCAGCGCGCCGCGCCAGCCGAACCGGGGGGCGTCCTCGATGTCGGCGCCGGGCAGCACCCAGCCCTCGTGGCGCAGCGGCGAGCGGCGGTAGGCGTCCGGCCCGAGCAGCTGCCGCAGGGTCTGCGCGCCCCACAGCGCGCCGGCCGGGCCGCCCGCGGCGAGCAGGGCGTGGCCGGGGCGCACCGTGATCCGGTACGCCTCGGCGGCGAGCGTCCCGTCCTGGACCAGCTCGATGCCCGCGCCCGGCCGGCCCGGGCCGAGCGGCAGCCCGGTGGCGGCGGACAGCGTGGCCCGCAGCCAGCGCTCGGCGTCGGCCAGCGCGGGGGGTGCGGTCAGCGTGGTGGCGGCGTCGAGCGGATAGTCCTCGTCCGGGCGGCGGGCGGCACTCGAAGGTGCGGGAATGAGGTCCATTCCGACATCCTGCCCACGCCCCGACGATTGGCATAGACCACCAGGGGAACCCTGGTGCTATGCAAAACGGCGTTGTGCGGGGCGCCGCGGACTACTTCTTGTCGCCGTCGCCGCCCTGCGGCTTGCCGATGCCGTCGTAGATCTCCTTGCACATCGGGCAGACCGGGTACTTCTTCGGGTCGCGGCCGGGCACCCACACCTTGCCGCAGAGCGCCACCACGGGGGACCCCGAGAGCGCGCTCTCCATGATCTTGTCCTTCTGGACGTAGTGCGCGAAGCGCTCGTGGTCGCCGTCCCCGTGGGACACCTGCGGGACGGGCTCGACCAGGGTGCCGGTGCCGAGGCCGCGCTCGGGCTCAAGAGTGCTCATGGGTGCCAAGTCTATGGGCGCCTCCGGAAACCCGGCCAGTGTCGCGGCTCCGGGCCGGTCGGCTCAGTTCATCGTCGGGTCGTCCGGGTAGGTCGCCAGCAGGGCGAGCGGGCCGCGCTGGCGGCGCAGCACCGAGCGCCACAGCCGCTCCGGCTCGGGGCTGGAGACGTCCCCCGGCTCGCAGTCCACCAGGTACCAGGCGCCGCTCTCCAGCTCCGCCTCCAGCTGCCCGGGCGACCACCCGGCGTACCCGGCGAAGATCCGCAGGCTGCCCAGTTCGCCGGCCAGCACCTCGGGCGGCGCCTCCAGGTCCACCAGGCCGATCGCGCCGTGCACCCGGCGCCAGCCGAGCGGCTCGCCGGTGCCCGGCTCCCCCGGCGCCACCGCGAGGCCGAGCGCCGAGTCCAGCGCCACCGGGCCGCCCTGGAAGACCACGGCCGGCTGTCCGACGAGTCTGTTCCAGCCGTCCAGCACACTGCCCACCTCGACCGGCGTCGGCCGATTCAGGACCACGCCGAGCGCCCCCTCGACGTCGTGGTCGAGGAGCAGCACCACCGCCCGCGCGAAGTTCGGGTCGGTGAGCAGGGGCGTCGCGACGAGCAGACGGCCGGTCTGGGACCGGCCTCCGTGCGAATGGGCCGCCGTCATGCCCACATGATCCCGCAGAACCGCACCGCTCGGACACCGCAACGCCCGGAAACGGCCACGCCCACGAACACCCGTACGGCCGTACCGGGGGGCGGGCCCGGGCCCGGAGAGAGCACCATCACGGGAGAGGCTCACGGGAACCAACGGCACGCCTACTACCATCTACGTCTGGTGGACGCCTTTATACGGTGCCGACTCGGTTTCGCCGGGGGCCCGAACGCGCCCGTACGACCGGTCCACCACCGGCTCTCTCCCGGAGCCCTCCCCCCGACTCCTCTGGCACCCCGGATTGCGAGAACGATGACCGACGACGTCCTGCTGGTCCACGGCGGAAACCCGCTCGAAGGCGAGATCCGCGTCCGCGGAGCGAAGAACCTGGTGCCCAAGGCCATGGTCGCCGCCCTCCTCGGGCAGGGCCCCAGCAGACTGCGCAACGTCCCGGACATCCGCGACGTCAAGGTGGTCCGCGGCCTGCTGCAGCTGCACGGCGTGACCGTGCGCACCGGTGACGAGGACGGCGAGCTGATCCTCGACCCCTCGCACGTCGAGAGCGCCAACGTCGCGGACATCGACGCGCACGCCGGCTCCTCGCGGATCCCGATCCTGTTCTGCGGCCCGCTGCTGCACCGCCTCGGCCACGCCTTCATCCCCGGCCTGGGCGGCTGCGACATCGGCGGCCGCCCGGTCGACTTCCACTTCGAGGTGCTGCGCCAGTTCGGCGCCAGCATCGAGAAGCACCCGCAGGGCACCTACCTGGTGGCCCCGCAGCGGCTGCGCGGCACCAAGATCGAGCTGCCCTACCCCTCGGTCGGTGCGACCGAGCAGGTGCTGCTCACCGCGGTGCTCGCCGAGGGCGTCACCGAGCTGCGCAACGCGGCCATCGAGCCGGAGATCGTCGACCTGATCTGCGTGCTGCAGAAGATGGGCGCGATCATCACCCTGGGCACCGACCGGACGATCCTGATCACCGGTGTGGACGAGCTGAACGGCTACAACCACCGCGCGCTGCCGGACCGCCTGGAGGCCGCCTCCTGGGCCTGCGCGGCGCTGGCGACCAAGGGCGACATCTACGTCCGCGGCGCCCGCCAGCTGGAGATGATGACCTTCCTGAACACCTTCCGGAAGGTCGGCGGCGCCTTCGAGGTGGACGACGAGGGCATCCGCTTCTGGCACCCCGGCGGCGAGCTCAAGGCGATCGCCCTGGAGACCGACGTGCACCCGGGCTTCCAGACCGACTGGCAGCAGCCGCTGGTGGTCGCGCTGACCCAGGCCACCGGCCTGTCCATCGTCCACGAGACGGTGTACGAGTCGCGGCTCGGCTTCACCGGCGCGCTGAACCAGATGGGCGCGCACATCCAGCTCTACCGCGAGTGCCTGGGCGGCACCCCGTGCCGCTTCGGGGCCCGCAACTTCCTGCACTCCGCGGTCGTCTCCGGCCCGTCCAAGCTGATCGGCTCCGAGCTGGTCATCCCGGACCTGCGCGGCGGCTTCTCGTACCTGATCGCGGCGCTGGCGGCCGAGGGCACCTCGACCGTGCACGGCATCGACCTGATCAACCGCGGCTACGAGAACTTCATGGACAAGCTGCGCGACCTGGGCGCCCACGTCGAGCTGCCCAGCGAGCAGCTGGTCGACGCCTGACGGTCCGGCCGCGACGGCAACGGCGAGAGGCCGGGCTCCCCAGTGGGGAGCCCGGCCTCTCGGGCGTTCAAGGGGTGGCTCAGGCAGCGCCCTTGGCGGCTTCCTTCAGCTTGGAGCCGGCGCTCACCTTGGCGCTGTAACCCGCGGCGATCTGGATCGGCTCGCCGGTCTGCGGGTTGCGGGCGGTGCGGGCAGCGCGGTGGGTGCGCTCGAAGGTCAGGAAACCGGGAATGGTGACCTTCTCGTCGCCCTTGGCGACGACCTCGCCGACGATCTCGGCGAAGGCGGCCAGAACGGCGTCGGCGTCCTTGCGGGTCACCTCGGCGCGCTCGGACAGCGCGGCCACCAGCTCACTGCGGTTCATGTGTACTCCTGTGGTCTGTTCGCTTGCGGTGCGCGGGGGCCCATCGGTGCTCCCACCGGGGGGCACCCGGATAGGCCGCAGGTCCGCACACTGTGCTCATGCAGGCAATGCGTGGTCGCAGGCCGGGTCCGTACCCGATGCCGCGCGCCGGAGCCGTCGAAGGCCCGCCCGCCCGCCTGGGTACGAATCCTGCCCCGACCGGCCCCGAGAAAGCCAATCGGGCCCCGGCCGAGCCACCCGAACATCGCCCGCCCGTCGGAGGTGTGACGCTCCGTCGGCTCCGGCGGACCGGACCCGGGCGGCGGTCGGGACGACACGCCGGAAGACCAGGGGGACGTTCCGTACTTGTCGGACACGCCTGCCCCGTGCAGGGCTACGGTACGCCCTACGACTGACAAGCCCAAACACGCCCCTCGCCCTTGTGTCGCAAGGGTTCGGGGCGAGCTGGGCGGGTATGACCGCTATTCGCACATTTGAGCGATCTGCGACACGTCGCCCGAGCCGTCCGTCAGAGCTTGACGGTGGGGAACGCGGCGGTGTCGAGGGTGCCCACGATGCCGGGGGTCGGACGGGCCGGCGCGCGGTCCTCCTGGGCCCCCGCCAGGGCCGCCTCGCGCACCGCGGAGGCGACGGTCTTGGCCACGTCCTTGTGGAACACGCTCGGGATGATGTAGTTCGCGTTCAGCTCGTCGTCGGCCACGGTGGTGGCCAGCGCCCGGGCGGCGGCGATCATCATCTCGGTGTTGACGGTGCGGCTCTGGGCGTCCAGCAGGCCGCGGAAGACACCCGGGAAGACCAACACGTTGTTGATCTGGTTCGGGAAGTCGCTGCGGCCGGTGGCGACCACGGCGGCGGTCTGCCGGGCGATGGCCGGGTCGACCTCCGGGTCCGGGTTGGCCAGCGCGAAGACGATCGAGTCCTCGGCCATGGTGGCCAGGTCGTCGCCGTCCAGGACGTTCGGGGCCGAGACGCCGATGAAGACGTCGGCGCCCGCCACGGCCTCCTTGAGGCTGCCGGTGCGGCCCGAGCGGTTGGTGTGCTCGGCGATCCAGCGCAGGTTCTCGTTGAGGTCCCCGCGGCCCAGGTGGACCACGCCGTGCACGTCCGCCACGGTGGCGTGCTCGACGCCGGCCGCCATCAGCAGCTTGAGGATCGCGGTGCCGGCGGCGCCGGCACCCGACATCACCACGCGGATGTCGCCGATCCGCTTGCCGACCACCTTCAGCGCGTTGGTGAGGGCGGCCAGCACCACGATCGCGGTGCCGTGCTGGTCGTCGTGGAAGACCGGGATGTCCAGGGCCTCGCGCAGCCGGGCCTCGATCTCGAAGCAGCGCGGCGCGGAGATGTCCTCCAGGTTGATCCCGGCGAAGCCCGGGGCGATCGCCTTGACGATGGCGACGATCTCGTCGGTGTCCTGGGTGTCCAGGCAGATCGGCCAGGCGTCGATCCCGGCGAAGCGCTTGAACAGGGCCGCCTTGCCCTCCATGACGGGCAGCGCGGCCTCCGGGCCGATGTTGCCCAGGCCCAGCACCGCGGAGCCGTCGGTGACCACGGCGACGCTGTTGCGCTTGATGGTCAGGCGGCGGGCGTCCTCGGGGTTCTCCGCGATCGCCATGCAGACCCGGGCGACACCCGGGGTGTAGATCATGCTGAGGTCGTCACGGTTGCGGATCGGCAGCTTGGAGGACATCTCGATCTTGCCGCCGAGGTGCATCAGGAAGGTGCGGTCCGAGACCTTGCCGATCGACACGCCGTCGATCGTGCGCAGCTTCTCGACGATCTCCTCGCCGTGCGCGACCGAGGCCGCCGCCACCGTGACGTCGATCCGCAGCGCCTCCAGCCCGGAGGCGGTGACGTCGAGACCGGTCACCGATCCGCCGGAGGACTCCACGGCCGTGGTGATCGCGCTGACGGCGTTGCCCCGGGCCGGGACCTCCAGCCGTACCGTGATCGAGTTGGAGACACTGGGCACCGTCGCCATCGACGCTTCCTTCTTCCGTCTGTCCCGCAGGCTCAACATTTTGTTGAAGGCATCGCCTGCGCATGCTAGACGTCGATCGTCGCACCTTCCAAGGGGTAGCCAGAAATAACGTTCATTGAGTGTGCGGACCCGACAATCCCACCCGATGGCCGTCCGGCTCCCGCCGCTCGCTCCTTGCCTCTCCCGGCCGATGCGTTACATTGGACGGGACACCGGCTCGATCCAAGCCCCCGGGCCCAACCTTCGTCCCTTCGAGGGACCACTTGCCGCGAGGCGAGCATGGCGGGTCGGTGTCGTAAACGTCTGAAGGCCCCTCACCACCCGGTGAGGGGCCTTCTTCCGTCGGATCCCGTAGGGTCCGTCAGCCGTGCAGCAGCGCGGGCACGCCGGCCGCGTCCGGCAGGTCGTCCGGACCGGAGAGCACGGTCAGCCGCTGGGTCGCGCGGGTCAGCGCCACGTACAGCACCCGCAGGCCGGCCTCCGACTCGCCGGCGATGCCGGTCGGGTCGGCCACCACGGTCGCGTCGTACTCCAGGCCCTTGGCCTCCAGGCTGCCCAGCACCACCACGCGCCCGCCCAGGCCCTCGGCCCAGCCGGCCGCCTCGCCCCGGCGGTCCATCGGCACCACGAGCGCCACGGTGCCGTCCACCTCGGCCAGCAGCCGCTCCAGCTCGGCCCGGGCAGCCTTGCCGAAGGCCTCCGGCGCGGGGTCGGTGGTGGCCGCGAAGCGCGGCTCCACGCCGACGTGGCGCACCGCGCTCGGCGACGGGGTGCCCGGCGCGGCCAGCGCCAGCACCTTGGCCGCCACCTCGGCGATCTCGGCCGGGTTGCGGTAGTTCACCGTCAGCGTGAAGCGGCGGCGCGGCTTGCCGGAGAGCACCTCGTCCAGCGCGGCCTGGGCCTCCTGCGGGAACGGCCAGGAGGACTGCGCCGGGTCCCCGACGATCGTCCAGGTGGCCATCCGGGCCCGGCGGCCGATCATCCGCCACTGCATCGGGGTGAGGTCCTGCGCCTCGTCCACGATGATGTGCGCGTACTCCGTGCGCTCGACCGGCTGGCGGTCGCGCTGGCGGGCGCTGCGGTCGGCGAAGGTGGTGACCTCGTCCAGGCCGCTCAGCAGGTCCACCGCGTCCACCTCGCGGACCTTCGGGCGGGCCGGCTCGCCGAGCAGCACCTGGAGCTCGTCGATCAGCGCGACGTCGTGCGCGGACAGCGCGCCCTCGCCCCGCCCGGACAGGTGGCGCCAGGAGGCCGCCAGCAGCCTGGCCTCGTCCGGGGTGACGGCCCGGCGGGCGATCCGGTTGGTGTGCCGGTGCTGGCGCAGCGTGGCGAGCACCCGGCGCGGGGTCAGCGCCGGCCACCAGGCGTCCAGGAAGTCCAGGAACGACGCCTCGTCCGAGACGTACTCGTCGAAGGACTCCTTCTCCTCCTGGCGCTGCTCGCGGGCGTAGTGGTCGGCGGGCTTCGGCAGGTCCCTGGTGGCCTGCTGCCACAGGGCGTCCAGCAGCAGCCGGCGGGCGCGCGGGCGCAGCAGGTTCAGCGGGGTGCCGCCGGAGCCCACCACGTTGCCGCGCACGGCCTTCAGCCGGGAGGCGTCCAGCTTCAGCACCTCGCCCCGGGCGACCACCTTGAGCTCCTGCGGCGCGCCCAGCTCCAGCGCCGCGCGGGCGGCCCGGCGCAGCAGCTGGACCATCCGGGCCGAGCCCTTGACCCGGGCCGCCTCGGGCGTGTCGTAGGTGTCCGCCTCGATGCCGTCCACCAGCGAGCCGACCGCCCGGATGGCGACCTGGCCCTCCTCGCCCAGCGCGGGCAGCACGCCCTCGGTGTACGAGACCAGCAGCGCGGTCGGCGAGACCACCAGGATGCCCCCGGCGTAGCGGCGGCGGTCCTGGTAGAGCAGGTAGGCGGCCCGGTGCAGGGCGACGGCGGTCTTGCCGGTGCCGGGGCCGCCGGTGACCAGGGTGGCGCCCGCGGCGGCGGCGCGGATCACCTCGTCCTGCTCCTTCTGGATGGAGGAGACGATGTCGCGCATCGAGTGGCTGCGGGCGCGGCCCAGCGAGGCCATCAGCGCGCCGTCGCCGACCACCGCCAGCTCCTCGCCGTCCAGGGTCGGGGTGAGGTCGGGGCGCAGCAGGTCGTCCTCGACGCCGATCACCTTGCGGCCCTTGGAGCGGATCACCCGGCGGCGGATCACCCGGCCCGGTTCGACCGGGGTGGCGCGGTAGAAGGGGGCGGCGGCGGGCGCGCGCCAGTCGATCACCAGTGGGCCGTACTCGGCGTCCAGCACGCCCAGTCGGCCGATGTGGAGGGTCTCGGCGACGGCCGGGTCGGCCGGGTCGAGCGGGGTGTTCGACGGGATGCCGTGCTCCTCCGGGGCGTCGGCCCGCTGGAGGTCGATCCGGCCGAACAGGAAGTCCTCGAACTCGTTGTTCAGACGCTGGAGGTGGGCGCCGGCCCGGTAGACCTGGGCGTCGCGTTCGGCGAGCGCGCCGGGGGTGCCGACCTGGACCCGCTTGGCGGCGTCCTCCAGGATGTACTCGGCCTCGGCGAGCTTCTCCTCCAACCGGTGGTAGACGGTGTCGAGGTGCTGCTGCTCACCGGCGATCTCGCGTGCGCGGACGGTCTCGTGGTCGGTGGCGGGGGTGGTGGGCGTGTTGCTCTGCATGGCCTCGGTGGTAGCGGCGGAATCCGGCTCCGGAAAACGAGCGGACGGATGATCCTACGCCGCGACCCCCCGGCCGCGCTGCTCCGGAACGTACAAAAATCGAAGGCCGCCCTCCGCGGAGCGGAGGACGGCCTTCGTGTCAACATGGGGTGGTGGAGATGCCGGGAATCGAACCCGGGTCCAGTGGAGTTAATTCAGGGCTTCTCCGAGCGCAGTCCGCTGTGATTTTCTCGGCCCTGGCGGTCACACGGACAAGCCGCCAACAGGCCCAGCTGCTGTTTGATTTCCCATCCGCCCTCGCAGCCCGGGCGGACGGTTGAGTTCCCTAGATTATGCCAGGGTCCGGGTCGGGAACTCCCCGGTCTGACACCCAAGCGCTATCGGTGCTTATTAGGCAGCGAGAGCGAACTGCTGGGAATCGCGCTTAGAGTTGGCGATTATTTTTTTGCGACACGTGGTTAACGAGATCATTGCCGCGTTCCTCGGCTCGCTTCCCCTGTTTCAACATCCCCTGTCGAAACCGATCATCCCCATGTTTTGTTGAGAAACAGCTCGGACGGTCATCGTCCGTGTTGCTTGCGCCATAGTACGCGAGGCGACGGGCGAGGGTCCAGCGGATTAACCCTGGCGTCGGCGGGCCGCCGCCACCGCGCGGGCCGTCTCGCGGGTGTCCTGCTTCTCGCGCAGCGTCTGGCGCTTGTCGTAGAGCTTCTTGCCGACCGCGAGCGCCAGTTCGAGCTTCACCCGGCCGTCCTTGAAGTACAGCGAGAGCGGGACCAGGGTGTGGCCCGCGTCGCGGACCTTGCTCTCGATCTTGTGGATCTCCATCCTGTGCAGCAGCAGCTTGCGCTTGCGCCGGGCCGCGTGGTTGGTCCACGTCCCCTGGGTGTACTCGGGGATGAAGACGTTGTCGATCCACGCCTCGTGGTTCTGGATGTACGCGTAGCCGTCGACCAGGTTGGCCCGCCCCTCGCGCAGCGACTTGACCTCGGTTCCGGTGAGGACGAGGCCGCACTCGTAGGTGTCGAGGATCGTGTACTCGTGTCGCGCCTTCTTGTTCTGCGCGATCAGCTTCTGTCCGGTTTCCTTTGCCATAACGCGGCCATTCTCGCACTTCGAGGCCGGATCGGGCAGCTGCTTTAGGCGCGGGTGCCCAGCCCCGAGAGGACCCGCAGGGCGAGCTCGTCGGCCTCCTCGCCCGAGCCGGCCGGGACGTCGGGGGTGAGGCCGGTGCCGTCCGGGGAGCGGCCCGCCGGGGTGTAGTAGCGGCCGACGGTCAGCTCCAGCACGGCGCCGTCGGCGAGCCGGCTGGGCTGCTGGACGGTGCCCTTGCCGAAGGTCCGCGAGCCCACCACCACGGCGCGGCTGCGGTCCTGGAGGGCTCCGGCCAGCAGTTCGGCGGCGCTCATCGTGCCGCCGTCCACCAGCAGCACCAGCGGGGTGCGCTGGTCGCCGCCGGGCGGGGCGGTCAACTCCCTGGTCTCGCCGCGCTCCTGGTACGAGCCGACCGTTCCGCCGTCCAGGAAGATCCCGGCGGTGCCGGCCGCCTCGTCGACCAACCCGCCCGAGTTGCCGCGCAGATCGAGCACCACGCCGGCGTGCGGGGCGCGCAGCGCGGCGCGCACCTGGTCGGCCACGCCGCTGGTGAAGCCGCGCACGGTCACCCGCAGCACGCCCTTGCCCAGCTGCTCCGCGGTGACCTGCCGGCTGTCCAGCAGCACGCGCCGCAGCCGCAGTTCGCGTTCCTCCCCCTCGCCGCGCCGGACCGCCAGGGTGACCTCGGAGCCGGCCCGGCGCTCCTCGCCCTGGCCGCGCAGCCGCGCGACCACCTCGGTGACCGGCAGGTGGTCGGCCTGGTCCCGGCCGATCCGTACGAGCCGGTCGCCGGGGGCGATCCCGGCCGCGGCGGCCGGGCCGCCGGGCGCGACCTGGGAGACCTCGGTGACGCCGTCCTGGCCGCGGCCGACCGAGAGGCCGACGCCCGGGTACCGGCCGTCCAGGCCCTGGCTGAACTCCGCGTACTCCTGGGCGCTGTAGTACGCGCCCCAGCGGTCGCCTCCGGCCGCCAGCAGGTGCTCGGCCTGCTGCTCGGACAGGGCGGCGCCGGCCGGGTCCGCCGGGAGCCCGCCGGTGGCCCGGGCGGTGTCGGCGGACGGGCTGTGCGGCGGCCCGCCCGGGTCGCCCCAGGCACCGGTGGCCGCGCCGGCCAGCAGCACGGCGCCGAACACCAGGCTGAGCGCGGCCACCTGGCGGGCCCTGCGCGGAGTTTGCAGCATGGACCGGAGTGTAGACACCGCTCCGAGCGGGACGAACCGGAACGACGGGCCCCGGAACGCCGACGGCCCCGGACGGCGCAGTGCCGTCCGGGGCCGTCGGGGCGTCCGGGAATCAGACCTTGAGGTACTTGCGCAGCGTGAAGAACGCCGCCACACCGGCCATGCCCATACCGACCACGATCAGCAGCGGTATCACCGCCAGCACCGAGCCGAGGCCGATGAAGTGGATGAACTGCACCCGGTCGGCCAGCCAGTTCTGGACGAAGAAGTGCCCGCCGATCAGCAGTCCGGAGGCCATCATCGCGCCCAGCAGCGCCGAGAAGGCCGCCTCGGCGATGAACGGCATCTGGACGTAGAAGTTCGACGCACCGACCAGGCGCATGATCCCGGTTTCACGCCGTCGGCTGTACGCCGACACCCGGACGGTGTTGACGATCAGCAGCAGCGCGACGAACAGCATCAGCACCATGATCACGAAGGCCGCCGTCTGGAGGCCGTTCAGCAGGCCGAACAGGTTCTCCAGGATCTTCCGCTGGTCCTCGACCGACTTGACGCCGGGCTTGCCGGCGAAGGCGCTCTGGATCACGTCGTACTTGGTCGGGTCGTTGAGCTTGACCCGCCAGGACTGCGGCATGGCGTCCGCGCCCAGGACGGAGATGAGCGGGTTGTCCGGGTTCATCTCCTTCCAGTGCTTGTACGCGTCGGCGGAGCTCTCGTAGGTGGACGACTGGACCACCGAGGTCATCTTGTCCAGCTGGTCCTTGATGTCCTGGACCTGCTGGTCGGTGGCCGCACCCTTGTCGCACTGGGGCGAGTTCCGGGCGTCCGCCTTGGTGCAGAAGTAGATGCTCACCTCGACCTTGTCGTACCAGTACCCCTTCATGGAGTTCACCTGGTCGCGGACCAGGAGCGAGGAACCGGCGAGGGCGAGGGAGAGCGCGACACTGACCACGACCGCGATGGTCATGGTCAGGTTGCGTCGGAGACCCACACCGATCTCCGACAGGACGAACTGGGCACGCATGCGGGAAACAACTCCAGGGTCGGTACTGCTCCGGGACTGGCGGTTCGGGCCGGCGGCCCTACGGGTCAGCGCTGGTCGGTCAGTGCTGGTACCCGTAGACGCCGCGGGCCTGGTCGCGGACGAGCAGCCCCTTGTCGAGCTCGATGACGCGCTTGCGCATCTGGTCGACGATGGCCTGGTCGTGGGTGGCCATCAGCACCGTGGTGCCGGTGCGGTTGATGCGGTCGAGCAGCTTCATGATGCCGACCGAGTTCTGCGGGTCGAGGTTGCCGGTGGGCTCGTCCGCGATGAGCAGCATCGGACGGTTCACGAAGGCCCGGGCGATCGCCACGCGCTGCTGCTCACCACCGGACAGCTCGCCCGGCATGCGGTCCTCCTTGCCGCCGAGGCCGACCAGCTCCAGCACCTCGGGCACCACCTTGTTGATGGCGCTCTTGGGCTTGCCGATCACCTCCAGCGCGAAGGCGACGTTCTGCGCGACCGTCTTGTTCGGCAGCAGGCGGAAGTCCTGGAAGACGGTGCCCAGCTGGCGGCGCATGTGCGGCACCTTCCAGTTGGACAGCTTGCCGAGGTCCTTGCCCAGCACGTGCACCGCCCCCGTGGTGGGGCGCTCCTCGCGCAGGCACAGGCGCAGGAAGGTGGACTTGCCCGAGCCGGACGAGCCGACCAGGAAGACGAACTCACCCTTCTCGATCTCCAGCGAGACGTTGTCCAGGGCGGGACGGTTCTGCTTGGGATAGGTCTTGGAGACGTTGTCGAATCTGATCACGGCTGCATCACGGAGGCCATCCTAGGCGGCGCCAGTCCTTGGGTCGGTCCGCCCCTGGGGCCCGGCCCGGGGGCGGTCGAAGGGAGCGCGGAGGGCCGCTCCCGGACTCGGACCATACGCGAATCGGCATCCGGCCCGCAGGGGCCGCCCGCGACAACGCCCGCCCCTTGGGGGAGAATGTCCGTTTATGCCCCGAATATCGGGGGCCATCTCGCAGCCCGGGAGCCGGAACCGCCGGAACCTGGCAGAGTGGAGGGGGCGACCGCGTCACGGCCGCTCCCCCGTACAGGGCAGCACATGGAACCAAAGCCCCGTCCGGCGCGTTGGCTGTAGCAGCGAGGAGGAGATCGCATGACCTGCGACCATCTGGTGTGCGCCAACTGCAACGGCCGCGTCAGCGACGGGCGTTGCCCGGTGTGCCGGGCCAACCGGGCCCGGATCCAGGAGCAGCAGAGCCCGTTCGCCGCACTCTCCCCCGCGATGCTGCTGGCCCTGCTGGCCGGGCTGCTCGCGGTGGCGCTGATCGCGCGGCAGGCTCTGGCCTGACAACCCACGAGACGTACGACGAAGGCCCCCGACCACTGCGGTCGGGGGCCTTCGTCGTCTGCCGCTACTCGGCGCTGGTCTCGCGCTGCTTGCGCCAGCGGATCCCGGCCTCGATGAAGCCGTCGATGTCGCCGTCCAGCACGGCCTGCGGGTTGCCGGCCTCGTACGCGGTGCGGACGTCCTTCACCATCTGGTACGGGTGCAGCACGTAGGAGCGCATCTGGTTGCCCCAGGAGCTGCCGCTGTCCTTGAGCGCGTCCATCGCCGCCTTCTCCTCCTGGCGGCGCCGCTCCAGCAGCTTGGCCTGGAGGACGTTCATCGCGGACGCCTTGTTCTGGATCTGCGAGCGCTCGTTCTGGCAGGAGACCACGATGCCGGTCGGGATGTGCGTGATGCGCACCGCCGAGTCGGTGGTGTTGACGCCCTGGCCGCCGGGGCCGGAGGCGCGGTAGACGTCCACCCGGAGCTCGCCCTCGTCGATGTCGACGTGGTCGGACTGCTCGACGACGGGGAGCACCTCGACACCGGCGAAGGAGGTCTGCCGGCGGCCCTGGTTGTCGAACGGCGAGATGCGGACCAGGCGGTGGGTGCCCTGCTCGACCGAGAGGGTGCCGTAGGCGTACGGCGCCTTCACGGTGAAGGTCGCGGACTTGATGCCGGCCTCTTCGGCGTACGAGGTGTCGTACACCTCGGTGGGGTACCCGTGCCGCTCGGCCCAGCGCAGGTACATGCGCATGAGCTGCTCGGCGAAGTCGGCGGCGTCCACGCCACCGGCCTCGGCGCGGATGTTGATCAGCGCCTCGCGGGCGTCGTACTCGCCGGACAGGAGGGTACGGACCTCCAGCTCCTCGACCGCCTTCTGGAGGGCGACGAGCTCGTTCTCGGCCTCGGTGCGGGTGTCCGCGTCGTCCTCGGCCTCGGCGAGCTCGAACAGCACGCCCAGGTCGTCGATACGGCTGCGCAGGCCCTCGACCCGGCGCAGTTCGCCCTGGAGGAAGGAGAGCCGGCTGGTCACCTTCTGCGCGTTCGCGACGTCGTCCCACAGGGTGGGGGCGGCTGCCTCCTCCTCCAGGACCGCGATGTCGGCCCGGATCTTGTCCAGGTCGATGACGGCCTCGATCGACCCCATGGTCGTATCGAGGTTCTTGAGCTCTTCGGAAGGATCGACGGCTGCCACGCCCCCAGGGTAATGGTTCCGGGAGTGGTCATGACGACACCCCCGGTCCCCCCGGCCTCACGACGGCGGCCACGGCCCCGGCTACGGCGCCCGCGGGGCCGTGCCGGACACCGCCGGACGGGCCGGGTGGCCGCCGTCCGGGACGGTGGCCGCGAAGGCCGTCCAGGCCGCGGCGGCGCCCGCCAGCAGCAGCACGGTGGCGATCAGCACGGCCAGCAGCCGGCGGCGGCGCAGCAGCGCCTGGCGGTCCCGGCGGTGGCCCGGGGCGGCGCGCTGGGCGCGGGACTCGAGCGCGTACGCGGCCAGCTCGTCGGCCGACGGGCGGCGCAGGCTGGTGTGGGTGTCCCGGGTGGAGTCCGGGGCGGCGCCGGGCACCAGCGGGACGGCCGGGCCGCGGCGGCGCTTGTGGATGCCGGGGCCGGCGTCGATCTCGGCGTAGACGGCCTCGCCGGGGGTCAGCTGCTCCTCGGCCGGGGCCCGGCCCTGGCCGGGCACGGCGAGCACCGGCAGGCCGGCCAGCGAGGGCAGCTGCTCGCGCAGCCGCGAGGCCAGCTCGGCGGCGCGCAGCCGGGAGGCCGGGGCCTTGGCCAGGCACTCGGAGATGATCCGCCACAGCCCGTCCGGCAGGCCGGGGATCGGCGGGACCTGCTCGGTGACGTGCCGGCGCAGCACCGCGCCGGTGTGGCCGCCGCCGAACGGGGTGAAGCCGGCCAGCAGCTCGTACAGCACGGTGGCGAGGGCGTAGATGTCGACGGCGGCGCGCGGCTCCAGGCCCTCGATGATCTCGGGGGCGAGGTAGTCCGGGGTGCCGATGATCCGGGTGGCCCGGGTGCGGCGCGGGGCGTCGACCAGGCGGGCCACCCCGAAGTCGGTGAGCTTGGCGCGCGGGGCGCCGCCGGGGCCGGGGGCGGCGGCGAGGTCGAGCAGGACGTTCTCCGGCTTGACGTCGCGGTGGACGATCCCGGCCGCGTGCGCGGCGGCCAGGCCGTCGGCGACGTCGGCGATGACCGAGGCGGCGGTCTGCGGCGGCAGCGCGCCGTCCCGCTCCAGCCGGGAGCGCAGGTCGGTGCCCTGGACCAGCTCCATCACCAGGGCGAGGTCGCTGCCGTCCACCACCATGTCGCGCACGCCGACCACCCGGGGGTGGTCGAGGCTGGTCAGCGCGGTGCGCTCCTGGACGAAGCGGCCGACCAGCACCTGGTCGGCGGCGAGGTCCTCGCGCAGCAGCTTGACCGCCACCGGGCCGTCGGGCCCTTCACCGAGCCAGACCGTCCCGGCCGAACCCCGGCCGATCACCTGGTGGACGGTGTACCGGCTGCCGATCTTGCGTGCCAATGCTGCTCCGTGGGCGGCGCGGGAGCGCTCCGGGGGTCCGGCGCGCTCGGTGGGGCGGGACAACAGCGACCAACCTACGCGCCCGGAGGGCCTGCGGGGGCCGCCCGAAGGGCCCGGAGCGGGAGTCCCGGCCGAGAAATCTCGATAATTGTCGACATAGCGTCAATGTGGCCGCCCGGGCGGGCCGGAGGCCGGAACGCCGTCCGGACCCGGACCGGTTCCGGCTCCGGATCGGCTCCGGCCTCGGGCGGCGCTACTTGCCGAAGAGGCTGTTCGCCCAGTCGCGCGCCGAGTCGAACCAGCCCACGACGTTGTCCCAGTAGTGCGGCAGCGGCGTGAAGTTCCACAGCGCCACCCCGGCCACGGCCAGCACCAGCAGCACCATCAGACAGCCCTTGAAGCAGCCGAGCCCCGGGATGTACATCCGGTTGCGGCTGCGCGGGCGCGGCTCGCGGGCCGGCCCGGGCTCGCGGCGGGCCGGGGCCGGCGGCTCCTCGCGGCGCTGCGGCGGGGCCTCCCGGTACTGCGGCGCGGGCGGCTCGGCCCGGCGCGGCACCGGGGTGGGCGCGGGCGGCGGCGGGTAGCCGCCCTGCGACTGGCCGTACCCGCCCGGGGCCTGCCGGTAGCCGCCGGGCGGCTGCGGACGGCCGCCCTGGCCCCGCTGGCCGCCCTGGCCGACGTTGCCTCCCTGGCCGGCCTGGCCCGCCTGGTAGGGCGGCGGGGCCACCGGCGGGCGCTGGGCGTAGCCGGGCGGGGGCGGGGCCTGGCGGTAGCCGCCGGGCTGCTGCCCGCCGGGGCGCCCGCCCGGGGCGCCCTGGCCCGGCCGGTGCCCCTGGCCGCCGTGGCCGCCCGGTCCGGCCGGGCCCCCCTGCCCGGCCTGGTAGGGCTGCGGGGCGACCTGCGGCTGCGGGAGGTCCTCGTAGTCCTCCGGACCGAAGTAGCCGACCTGGGTCTGCTGGTTGCGGTCCCGCGCCGCGCGCAGCTGGGTCTGCCACGGGTGCGGCGCCTCCTCCTGCGGCGGCCCGGCGGGCGGGGGCGGCGGCACGGCGGCGGGCGGCATCACCCGGGTGCGGTCCGGGGCGCCCTGCGGGGGCGGCGGCTGGGTGCCCATCACCGCGGTCGCCGCGGCCGGGTCGTACTGCCCGCTGGTCGGCGGCAGCACCTGGGTGTGGTCCTCGGCGCCGGGGGCCGTACCGGGGACCATGAAGCCCGGGGCCAGGGCGCCCGGCACCGTCACGGGCGGCAGCGGCGGCATGCTGCCGGGGACAGCCGTCGGCTGCGGGTCCGGCAGCAGCAGGGCGCCGACCGCCAGCGCCTCGTCCACCGCCGCCGGGGAGGCGTGCACGCCGACCCCGGCCGCGACCACCCGCAGCGCGTGCGCCAGCGAGGTGGCACCCGGCCGCTGGGCCGGGTCCTTGCGCAGGCAGCGCTCGATCACCGTCCAGAGCGGCTCGGGCATGGTGCTGGGCCGCTGCGGCTCCTGGGCCAGGTGGGCCTGGAGCACGGCGAGGGCGCTGTCGCCCTGGAACGGCTGGCGGCCGGTGACCAGCTCGTACAGCATGATCCCGGCGCCGTACACGTCCACCGCGGAGGTCTGCGGACGGCCCTCGGCGGACTCCGGCGCGACGTAGGCGGGGGTGCCGACGAACTCGTGGGTGCGGGTGACGCCCGGGGAGTCGGCGAGCCGGGCGATGCCGAAGTCGGTCAGCAGCGGGTGCATCCGCTCGACGCCGTCCACCACGGTGGAGGCGAGCATCACGTTGGCCGGCTTGAGGTCGCGGTGGACGATCCCGTCCGCGTGGCTGGCCGCCAGCGCGTCCGCGACCTGGGCCATCAGCAGGGCGCCGGCGATCGGGCTGAACGGGCCGTTGGCACGCAGGTAGCGGGCCAGGTCGGGGCCGTCCACCAGGTCCATCACCAGGGCCAGCAGCTCGCCCTCGACGACCAGGTCGCGGACCCGGACGATGTTGGGGTGGGTCAGCCGCAGCAGCAGGGAGCGCTCGCGCAGGAAGCGCATCACCACGTCGGGGTCGGCGGCCAGCTCCTCGCGCAGCACCTTGATCGCCACCCGCTGCCCGGGCGGGCAGCCCGGCACCTGGACGTCCTCGCGCACCACGCCGCGCCAGACGGTGCCGGTCGCACCCCGCCCGAGGGTCTCATCCAGCAGATACTTGCTGCCGACTGGCCGCACCTGTCGCACTCCTCGCCGTGCCGCCCGCGCGGGGCGCTCCTCCGCCGGTGCGGTGAGCCTGCCGGGCCCGTGTCTGCGGCCACTCTAACGGTGACCGTACGGGTTTTTGAGGTGGTCGGTAGGCCATCCGCACGGTCTGGGGAAGGGTTGGGGGAGATCCCCTAGGGAAGGTCCCCGGGACGCTGCGAGGGGGCGGCAAACCTGACTCTCCGTCGCTCCCGCCACGGCCACGATCGCAAGATCGTCAAATCCGGTACGGTGCGCGGACCGTCCACGACGGATGGCAGGATGGACACTCGCCACTCGTGTGGCCCAACGGTGCCCTTGGCACCGGGCAGCGGCACCAGGCTTCACATCAGCAGAAGGGACCCGCGGGCGAGATGCAGATCCGGCTGACCGTCCTCCGACCGCGCAGCGGCCCGTCCGCCGCCGGCTCCGCCATTCCCTACGTGGACGTGCTGGTGACCGCGCCCGTCGGCACCGCACTCGGCGCCATCGCGGGCGCGCTCGCGGGTGCCGTGGGCGTGCGCGGGCCGCGGGCCGCCACCCACGTACACCTGTACGCCGGGGCGCACCGGGTCGACGAGCACACCCTGCTCGGCCACCCCCCGCTGCTCGACGGCGCCGTCCTCAGCCTGAACGAGCCCGACCCGACCGCCGACGACCCCGACGACGCCCCCGCCGCCGCCGAACTGCGGGTGGTCGGCGGCCCCGACGCCGGCGGCGTGCACCGGCTGCACGGCCGGGAGATCCGGATCGGCCGCTCCGCCGAGGCCGACGTCCCGCTCGACGACCCGGACGTCTCCCGGCTGCACCTCTCCCTGCACCTCGCCGAGGACGGCCGGATCTCCGTACGCGACCTCGGCTCCACCAACGGCACCGCCCTGGACGGCCGGCTCGTCCCGCCCGTCCCGCCGGAGGCCGCCGTCCCGCTGGAGCCCGGCGCCGTGCTGCGGATCGGCGAGTCCACCCTCCAGGTGACCGCCCCCGACCCGGCCGAGGCCGCCGGAGCCGTCCGCGCCGCCCTGCCGGACGGCCACGGCCACCTCCAGCTCGCCGCCCCCGGGCCGGTCCGGCCCGCACCGCCCGTGGTCGAGCCGCCCGCCGCCCCCGAACCCGCGCCCGGCCGCGGCCGCGGCCTGTTCTCCCTGCTGCCCGGCCGCGCCGCCGAACCGCCCGGCCAGGAGAGCGCCGAACGCCACCACGCCGCGGTGCGGCTGCGCCAGACCGCCGCCCAGCGCGAACGCTGGCCCGACCTCGCCACCCTGCTGCTCAACGCCGTCGGCCCCGGCCCCCGGCTCTGGGAGCGCGGCCCCGGCCACCCCGACGCGCTCACCCTGCGGCTCGGCACCGCCGACCGCCCCGGCGGCCCCGGCACCACGCCCGGCACCATGCTGCCCGCCGTCCCGGTCACCCTCGACCTGCAGACCGCCGGCAGCCTCGGCCTCAGCGGCCCGCGCGAGCGCCTGGACGCGCTCACCCGCGCCGTCGTCGCCCAGCTCGCCGCGCTGCACCCGCCGACCGGGCTGAGCCTGGTCGTGGTCGACGCCGACCCGGCCCGCGCCGCCGAGGACCGCGTCGACACCTGGGCCTGGGCCCTGTGGCTGCCCCACCTGCGCCCGGTCGACGGCCAGGACTGCCGGCTGCTGATCGGCCTCGACGACGAACAGGCCACCGCCCGGCTGACCGAGCTCACCGCCCGGCTCAGCGGCCCCAGCGGCCTCGGCGGCCACCCCGCCACCGTGGTCGTGGTCGACGGCCGCCCGGCCACCGAGGCCGCCCGGCAGGCGCTCGACCTGCTGCTGCGCCAGGGCCCGGCGGTCGGCATCTTCCCGATCTGCCTCGCCGAGCAGCCCGAACTGCTCCCCCGGGGCCTCGGCGCCACCGCCCTGATCACCGGCGAGGTCGGCACCCAGCTGTCGCTGTCCCGGCCGGTCGCCCGCGGCCGGGAGACCCTCCACGAGGTCTCGCTGGACGCCGTCTCGGACGCCTGGGCCGAACGGCTCGCCCGGGTCCTCGCCCCGCTGCGCGAGGCCACCCCGGCCGCCCGCGGCCCGCTGCCCGACGTGCTGCGGCTGCTCGACCTGCTGCAGCTCGACACCGTCACCCCGGCCAAGCTGTCCGCCCGCTGGGACGCCCACGCCGGCGGCATCGGCGCCGCCACCGCCCTGCTCGGCACCACCCGGGACGAGCTCTGCACCCTCGACCTCGCCGACCCCGAACTCACCGTCCCCTCCCCCGACCCGGGCGGCCCGCACCTGCTGATCGGCGGCGCCCGCGGCTCCGGCAAGACCGAGCTGCTGCGCACCCTGGTCGCCTCGCTCGCCGTCTCCGAGCGGCCCGGGCGGCTCGCCGTCACGATCATCGAGGGCCGGGCCACCTCGGACGGCCAGGACGGACTGGACGGCTGCACCGAGCTGCCGCACGTCAGCGGCCGGGTGAACGCCGCCGCCGACCCGCGCGCAGCGCTGCTCGCGGCCGAGGCGCTGGAGGACGAACTCACCCTGCGGGAACGGCTGTTCGACGGGCTGGACTTCGCCTCCTGGCACGCCGCCCGGATCCTGGACGGGCAGAGCCTGGACGGGCCGGAGGCGGACGCCGAGCACCCCAAGGTCCCGGTGCCCGCCGCCGTCGGCGGCGGAGCGGCCACCACGCCCCGGATCATCCCGCCGCGCAGCGCGGAGGGCCCCCGCCCGACCGGCCCCACCGCTCCCCCCGCCCGGCTGGTCGTCGTCGTCGACGACTACGACGCCCTGCTCTCCCCCACCTCCGCCGCCGGCCGCCCGCTCGCCCGCGCGCTGGCCGCCGTCGCCCGCCGCGGCGGACCGCTCGGCGTCCACCTCGCCGTCGCCACCGGCCGCCCGGAGGAGAGCGCCGGCACCGAGGTGGACGAGGCCGCGCTGCTGCGGATCGCCCTGCGCACCGAGGACCCGGCCGACTCCGACCTGCTGATCCACCTCGGCGACGCGGCCGCCCTGCCCGAGGACACCCCCGGCCGCGGCTACCTCCGCCTCCCGGACGGCGGCGTCACCGCCTTCCAGACCGCCCGGATCAGCGGCCGCATCCCGCGCACCGCCACCCTGCGGCCCACCGTCGTCGCGATAGACCCGCTCCAGCTCGGCGCCCCGCCGGCCCGCCGGCCCGTCCGCGAACTCGGCAACGGCCCCACCGACCTCGCCCTCCTCGCCAGCGCCCTCCAACGCGCCGCCGCCCGCTGACCCCTCCGGGGCCACCTCGCCTCGCACCCCGTTGCCGCTTCGGCCACCCCGAAGCGGCAACGGCATCAGGCACCACTCCCCGCACAGGAAGTCGTCAGGTCGACTTCCTGTGCGGGGAGAGCCACAACCGCCGCGCTCCTCGCCGCAGGTCGCCCGCCCGCCAGGACGACAAGGCCCAGGCGGGCCCGACCGAGAAGGGCCGGGCCGCCGGAACCGCCGCCGAGCAGCACTCACTTCACCCCGTCATCCGCCGCCGCTTCGGCCTTGCCGAAGCGGCACCGGGCCACTCCTGCGCGGGAAGTCGGCCGGGCCGACTTCCCGCGCTTACGGGTGGGTTGCGCGGGCGCGGCAGCGGGTGAGGGCGTAGGTGATGCGGCGGTCGGAGGGGAGCGTGGTGGCGAGGAGTTCGCCGGCCGTGACGAGGGTGGTCCAGTAGAGGGCGGGGTCGCCGGTGCGGGGAAGGGGATGCGCGGCGGCGAGGGAGAGGTACGCGGAGATGAGGTTGCCGGTGGTGAACCAGCGTTGGAGGCCGTGGTGGTGGCCTGGGCGGATGCCGCCCATGGCGTCGATGGCGACGAGGAAGTGTTCGACGACGGCGAGTTCGGTGTCGGTGAGCGACTTGGGGACGTCGAAGACGCCGAGGGCTTCGAGGAGTTCGCCGGTGTCGGTCTCGGTGTCGGGGCGGGGGTCGGCGAGGAGGGCGTCGTAGCACTCGGCCAGGCGGCGGGTGGTTTCGGCGTGGGGGATGTCGAGGGCGAGGCAGACGGCGCGCGCGACGGGCAGGGGCGGGTGGCCGAGGCGGGCCAGGAGGGCGTAGGTCGCGGCCGGGGTGGCCCCACGGGAGAGGGTGTGCCGGGCGAGGGTGACGAGGTTCATGGAAGAAGCGGCTCTCAGGCGAGGGTGGTGACGGGGGCGATATGGGCCCAGACGAACTTGCCGATACCACAAGGGCGGGCGGCGCAACCCCACCGTTCGGCAAGTTCGTCGACAAGGAACAGACCGCGCCCCTTCTCATCGTCGGGGACGGCGGTCCGGAGGATCGGCCGTCCGGTGCCCGCATCGTGGACTTCGAGGCGCAAGCGGGAGCCGGTGAGAGCGAAGCGGACCTCGATGTGGCGGTCGTCGGGGGCGTCGGAATGCAGGACGGCATTGGCGAAGAGCTCGCCGAGGAGCAGTTCGGCGGTGTCGCGGTAGCGGTCCCCGGAGGGCAGCCCGGAGAGGAAGGCCCGGAGCAAGTACCGGGCCAGGGGAGCGGATTCGGTCCGCGCGTCGAGGCGTGCGACGAACATGCGCGGGCGGCGGGACATCAGCATGGGGGCACCTCGAAGGGGAACGCGGACGGGACCATTCGCACCACGGCTGGTGATTGGCCGATGACGAACAGTCAACATCCGTGCCCTGCGGTCGGCTATGGTCGGGGCGCGCCCGGACGTTGAAACCCTTGAAACCCACCTGCCAGGGGGAACTGTCGTGCGAACCGACCGTGGGCCGAACCACAGGCTCGCCTCACTGATGGCCGAAGCCGCCTGGGGCAACGGCGATTTGGCTCGGGCCGTCAACCGGACCGGCACCGAGACCGGGCAGCGGCTGAAGTACGACGCCTCGGCCGTCTCCCACTGGCTCAGCGGCACCTCGCCTACGGCGAAGGCCCTGCCGGTCGTCCTGGAGACACTGGCGCGGAGGCTCAAGCGGCCGATCACCGCCGTCGAGGCCGGATTCCGCGGGACACCTACCCCTGCTGACCAGCCGACGGATACGGTGTCAGGGCTGATCGACCTGGGGAGCCTCGATATGGACCCGTCCCGGCGCGGAATCCTCACGGCCAGCCTCTACTCGGTGGCCCTCACCATCCCCGGCTGGCCCGACGTGGTGGGCCGCTTCGAGAGACTGCGGACCGACCCCCACCTGCGGATCGGCATGGCGGAGGTCCAGGCGGTCGCGGCGATGACCGAGCGGATCAGCGACCTGGACGACCAGTTCGGCGGCCGGATGACCCGTCCGATGGCCGCCTCGTTCCTGGTCAACACGATCGTCCCGTACCTGCGGGCGGACGCCGGTGAGGACGTCCGCAAGGCCATGCTGTCGGCCGCCGCCGACCACTGCTACCTGACCGGCTACATGGCCGTGGACGAACGCCACGACTCCCTGGCCCAGCGCTACTACTTGAAGGCCCTGGAGCTGGCCGGGCACGCGGGCGACCACCTCACCTACTGCACCACCCTGCGCGGCATGAGCGTCCAAGCCGTCAATCTCGGCCACGGCAGCAGCGCCCTGCGGCTCGCGGACGCCGCCTCGGCCGCTTCCCCGGAGGCCGGTCCCCGCATGAGGGCCTTCCTCGCCGGCCAGCAGGCCCACGCCCTCGCTCAGACCGGGGACAGGATCGGAGCCCTGCTCCACCTGCGCACAGCGGAAGTCGCGATGGATCAGGCCGAGTCGAAGGCGAAGGTCGTCGGCCGCTACGATCCGGCCGCCCTCGCGTACCACGTCGCCCAGGTCAACTACGAGCTCGGCGACCGCGATGGCGCGATCCGCGCGCTCCAGCACTCCGAGAAGCTCCGACCCCCGGTGTACCGCGGGTCCCGCGTACGCGCCCTCGCCATGCTCGCCGAGTGGCAGCTCGGAGCCGGCCGACTGGAAGAGGCCGTCCAGAACTGGCACCTCGCCCTGGACGACTATCCGACCATCCAGTCCGGCCGGGCCGACGACCGCTTCCGCTCGATGCTCTCCGCGACCCGGCCGCATCGCCGCAACCCCCACGTGCGCGGGCTCCTCGAACGCGCCCGCCCCATGGCGGGCGGCCGAGGACCGGCGCGAACGGTACGGGAGACCAGGGCATGACCAGCGGCGAACCGGTCGTGCCCGTGCAGACCACACGCGTGAGAGGGTCGGGAACGCAACTGGTGCGCGTGTGAGGGAAGGACCGCTCGTGGAGTGGCAGGTGTTCGGGCGTCGGCAGGTGTTCGGGAGTCCGTGGGTCGAGGTCTGGCTCGATGACGTCGACATCCCCGGTGTCGGCCGGATCGACCACCACGTCGTCCGCTACCCCCGCTCCTCGACCACCGCCGTCGTCACCAACGAGGCCGGCGAGTTCCTGCTCCTCTACCGGCACCGGTTCATCACCGGCCGCTGGGGCTGGGAGGTGCCGGCCGGTTGGGTCGAGCCCGGTGAGGAGCCGGCGGCGGCCGTCGTCCGCGAGGTCGAGGAGGAGACCGGCTGGCGTCCAGGCCGGGCCGAGCTGTTGACCGAGTACGACGCCATGGCCGGCATCGGCGACGCCCACTTCCACGCCTACCACGTCACCGACTGCATCCGGATCGGCGAGCCCGAGGACGTCTCCGAGGCGAGTCGCGTGGAGTGGGTCCCGGAGGGCGAGGTGGTGAAGCTGCTGACGAGCGGCGGGGTTCCGGACGGGCCGTCGCACGCCGCCCTGTCCTACTACCTCGGCCCGCATCGACTCGCTCGGTGCTCCTGAACACCTCGCCCGGCGTGGGGGCGCACTCGGTGCGGGGGGCTTGGGCTTCACGCTCGAACGGTTCGCACTCTTCGTAGTCGCTGTGCTACTTTCCGCATCATCAACAGAACATAGGAGACCCCGGCGGTGGTGGAACACCCCGGGGTCAGGCACCAGGAGAACGAAGCTCCAGATGCGGATTCATCGTAGCGTTCATTCGCGCGCGTTCAGCGTGCTTCCGAACGGCCTGTTGCAGGACCGGCGGTTGAGTTACACCGCTCGTGGCCTCCTCGCCGACCTGCTCTCCCGCCCCGACGGGTGGCGGGAGGACGGGCGGCAGATGGCGGACAGCAGTCCGCAGGGGCGGGGCGCCGTCCGACGGGCCCTCAAGGAACTGAAGGACGCCGGGTACTACCGGGTCGACAGGGTCCGGATGGCCGACGGGACGGTCCGGTCCGAGGCCCACGTCTTCGACGCCCCGCAGCCCGAACCGGCTGTCCCCCGCCCGGCCTCCGGTGGAGGGAGTTCCGGCCGCACTGTCACCCCTCCCGTAAAGGACCCGGGACAAGAACCCACCCTCCCGGATGAACGGACGCGGGCCGCCGTGGCCACCCTGTTCCGGGTGATCCGGCCCGAACCCCGCCTGCGCCTCGGCGAGGCCGAGGCCCGCGCGCTGGCACCGCTCGTCGCACAGTGGCTGGAACGGGGCTGCGACGAAGCCGAGTTGGCCCACGCCCTGCTCCCCGGACTGCCGCAGCCGATGCACTCCCCGGTGGCGATCCTCCGGGACCGCCTGCAACGGAAGCTGCCACCGGAACGAGCCGCGCCTCCACCGACGCCGTACGCCGAATGCGGCCGCTGCCACGACCCGGTGCCCCGCCCCGGCATCTGCCGCGCCTGCGCGGGCCTCGGCACCAGAACCGTCGCCGTCGGCACCGGCGCGCCCGCCACCCCCGGAGGCGTCGCCCGCGCCCGCGCCGCCCTGCGCGGGCGGCGGGAGTCGCTCACCACGGCATTCGGCTCCTGACCACCGCGCACAGGTCCGGTCGGGGTACCCACCTGCCGTCGGAGCGGTGCCTGCCGGTCGTCCTCCGGGCGGCGGGGTTCACTGATCGCTGACGTCGACGCGCGGCTGTGCGGCTGTGCGGCTGTGCGGCTGTGCGGATGCGAGGAGGCAGGGCGGATGGGTACGGCTGGGCTGGGTCGGGATGAGCTCCGATCGCTGCTGGAAGCGCCGGCGGCGGCGTCCGAGCGGATCGGGCTGGAGATCGAGTGCGGCGTGGTCGACCCGCGGACCGGGCTCGCCACGCCCTACCCGGGACGGAACGGGATGCGGGCCGTCCTTGAGGCCGTGCTCGCGGAGTGGGACGGCAAGGCGCTGTTCGACGCGGGGAGACCGGTCGGGGTCGAGCTGGCCGACGGAGGCCTGATCGGGCTCGAACACGGCGGCCAGCTGGAGTACTCGGGCCCACCGACGGCCGATCTGGCCGCGGCGGTGGACGACGTACGGCTCACTCTCGTCCGGCTGGCGGAGCTCCTCCGGCGCTTCGACCTCGCCCTCCTGCCGGGCGCGTACCTGCCGTTCGACCGGATCGAGACCGTCCCCTGGGTGCCCCTGAGCCGTGGCCCGATCCTGCGCGAGCACTTCGAGAGCTTCGAAGGGGCTGGCAGCGGCGGAGTGCGACTTCTGCCGCTGTCGACGTGCACGCAGGTGCACCTCGACCACCTCTCCGAGGACGACTTCACCCAGAAGCTGCGGATGCAGGCGGCCGCGTCACCGGTGGTCGCCGCACTGCTCGTCAATTCACCGTTGTACGGGGGCCGGCTCGACGGGCTGCTCTCGCACCGCTGCCGGGACTGGCTGCTGACGGATCCACAGCGCTGCGGCCTGGTGCGGCCCGCCCTGCACGAAAACGTGGGCATCGACGACGTCGTCGACTGGGCGCTGGACATCCCGATGGTCTTCTACCAGGACCGGACGGGCGGACTCCGGCCCGCGCCGCCCGACCGGCCGTTCGCCTCGCTCCTCCGCGACGGCTTCGCCGACGGCACCCGGCCGCTGTTCAGCCACTGGGTCGCCCATCTGGCGCAGATCTGGACGCATGTCAGGGTCCGCCGCACCCTCGAACTGCGCGCGGCCGACGGCCCCGCGTACCAGAACTTCCAGGTCGTGCCCGCGCTGTGGACGGGGCTCAGCTACCACGCCCCGTCCCGGGCCGCCGCCTGGGAGCTGCTGAGGCACTACAGCGTGGGGCAGTTGCAGGCGGCGGAGGAGGACTTCCCCTCCGAGGGACTGCGCACGATGCTCGGCGGCGACCGCGTGCACGAACTGGCCGGCGAGCTCGTCCGGCTGGCCCGGGAGGGACTGCGGGCCCGGGTCGCCGCCGGCCTAGAGCGCCCCGAGGCGCCCTCCTACCTCGACCCGTTGGACGAAGTGCTGCACACCGGGAGGACCTTCGCCGAGCAGTGCGCCCGCCTCTGGGAGACGGACCTACAGCGCGATCCGCGCCGCTATGTCGCGCACTTCCGCGTCTGACCGCGCGATCCTGACCGTTCGGTGCCGGGGGAAGGCTTCGAACCTTCACGCCCCCTGGGGGACACCCGACCGTACGGTCGAGCGCGTCTGCCACTTCCGCCACCCCGGCTTGTCGAACTCCGACAGGAATAACGCTAACAGCTGTCCGGCAGTGCGTGAAGAACGCATCGGAGATCAAGTGACGGATGGCCGGAAACAATCGCCCCGGAGATCAATTCCCGATCGCAAGATCCCTTTTAGGAATTCGGCCGCCCACCCGGCGGTCACCCTTGTCCCGGCCGGAATGCCACCGTACTCTCGGCCCAGTTGGTTCCATCGCCGACAGGGGGAAGATCCAGTGCCTGACCAGCGCTCGGTTTTCTTGAGCTATCCACCGGCCTCCAGCATCTGGCACTTGCCCATGGGAATTGCCTACCTCACCGCGATCCTCGAAGAGCGCGGCCATCACGTCGTCCAGCACTACGGCTACGTCGAGGCCGTCGAACACGTCCTGCGGCGGCAAGGCGGCGACCCGGTCGACGAGGCCCTGCGCACCGTCCGCGATCCCGACGCCTCGATCCTGCGGCGCCACGACGCCCGCCGGCTGTTCGAGGAGGTCTCGGCGAGCACGGCCTCGGCGTTCGAGGACTTCGGGGTCGAGCGCAACAACGTGAAGTGCGACTCGCGGCACTTCAAGGGCGACGTCGGCGAACTGCGGTGGGTGCTGGACCACCGCGAGGAGCACGTCTTCCACGAGTACTTCGCCGGGACGGAGCTGGCCCGCATCCGCGCCGCGGGCGCCGACGTGGTCGGCATCAGCGTCGCCGACGAGCGGCAGCTGGTGAGCGCCTGCGTGCTCGCGAGCCTTGTCCGCGAGCAGCTCCCGCACGTACGGCTGTTCCTGGGCGGGAACTACTGGGCCCGCACCATGGACGCCTATCACGACCCCGCGTTCGTCTCCCTGTTCGACCACTGGGACGCGATCGTCTACGCCGAGGGCTTCCGGCCCGTGGTCGAGCTGGTCGAAGGGGCCGAGCCGGCCACCGTACCGGGCGTGGTGTGGCGCGACGGGGACACCGTGCGCGTCAACCCGCGCTCCCCCGCCCCCGTCGACTACGAGTCGCTGCCCACCCCGGTGTTCGACCGCGGCATCCGGCAGTGGAGTCCGGACTTCGTGCCGCCCCTCTACACGATGTCCAACTGCCCGATGCGCTGCGGATTCTGCTCGATAGCGGCCGGCAGCGACAGCTTCCTGCACAAGCCCCGGGTGATGTCCGAACGCCGCGTCGCCGAACACATCGCCGCACTCGGCGTCGAACGCGTCGATTTCGTCGACGAATACCTCACCATCCCCAGGCAGCTCAGAATCGGACGGGAACTCACACGCATCGGACACCGGGCCACCTGGCAGTGCTATCTGACCGCGAGCGATCAATTGCTGAAGCCGGAGAACTGCCAGGCACTGGCCGAAGCCGGATGCAGCGCCGTACAGCTCGGCCTGGAATCACTCGATCCGGACACCCTGCGACAGGAAGCGAAACCCTGGAACCACCCGGCGAATTACGGGCGCATTCTCCGGAACCTGCACGATGCCGGAATCCAGGTCCACGTCTTCATCATCGTCGGCGTGCCCGGTGAGCCGATCAACCGCTCCCTGCGCTGGCTGCCCTTCCTGGAGGAGCACGGCGAGCACATCCTGACCATCAAGTCCGGCCGCTACCGGCTCACCCGGCGGGCCCCGGACGAACGCGCCGCCTCGCTCCACCAGCTGTCCGGGCTCCAGGTGACGGGCGAGGACCGGAAGCTGCTCAACCTCAACCGTGACCAGTTCCGCTACACCACGGGCGGGCTCAGCCGTAAGCGTGTCGAAGCCGTGCGCGACCTCCTCGAAGAGGCCTGCCGCCGGCACTGGGCCTACCAGGTCACCTCCGACGTACCGTGGTGGACCAATCGGGGCCGGTTCACCCTGGAGCAGCTGCGCGCCGACGCCGAGGTCCTCCGCACCCACCGCCCCGCCGAACCCTCCATCCCGGCGAGCCACCTCAAGCGCGGGCTCTCCAAGGTCGCCAGCGCGCTCCATGACGAGCTCGGCCTGCGCGCCGCGCCCGCCACGTTCGAGGAGGCCCGCGACATCGCCGCACGGCTGGACGCCGCCGACGCCGCCGAGGCCGCCG
>NZ_JBHJSJ010000014.1:0-47916 GCF_042268845.1 Kitasatospora sp. NPDC056273
GCCCCCTCCCCCCCCCGCCCCTACCCCCCCGGCCCCCCCCCCCCGGCCCGGCCCCCCCCCCCCCGCCCCCCCCGCCCGGCCCGCCCGGGGGGCGGGCCGGGGCCGGCGGCGTGTCCGGGGCGGAACGACGGACCGCCGCCCGCGCCTGGGCGGGCGCGGGCGGCGGTCGGGTTCGACCGGTCCTAGGAGGGGAGTTCGAGGACCAGTCCGGGATGGATGAGGTCCGGGTCCTCGCCGACCGCGTCGCGGTTGAGCTCGTAGAGCGCCGGCCAGCCGCCGGGGACGCGCAGGGACTCGGCGAGGTCGGCGAGGGTGTCGTTCTCGCGGACCGTCCAGGTGCCGTCCTCGGACTCGACCGGGGCGGCGTGGGTGTGGGTGTGGGCGTGGGCCGGGGGCGGCGGGGCGTTGTCGCGGCCCTGACCGTGGGTGGCGCGGGCGCCGCACACGGGCCAGGGGGAGAGGCCGCGACGTTCGGCCAGGAGCTGGGCGACGGCGATCTGCTGCTCGCGGCTGGCGAGGTCGGCGCGCGGGGCGTAGCCGAGGCCGCCGTTCTCCCGCCAGGTGGGCTGGTCGAACTGGAGGCCGCCGTAGTAGCCGTTGCCGCTGTTGATGCGCCAGTTTCCGCTGCTCTCGCAGGCCGCCACGCGGTCCCAGTCGTACGAGCCGCCGCCCTCCCTCCCGGGGTCGGACCGGCTGTCGCGGCCTGGCGGCGCGGCGTGGGCCGCGGGGGCGGCGAGGGCCACGGTGAGGGCGCAGAGCGCGGTCGGGACGATGCGGCGCAGGCGAACGGTGGGAGGCATGGGCGGCTCTCAGACTCGGGGACAAGACCGGCGCCGTCCACGGGGGCGGCGCACTCCCACCCATGCACGCCGGACGGTGCGTTCCGTGGACGACACGTCCGACGGGTCACCCGCGCGGCGGTCCGGGGCCACCCCGGTGGTCGGCGGCCGACCGGCCGTACTCCTCGTCGCCTTGCCGTTTCGTCGCTTTGGTGCCTCGTCACCTCGCCGCTGGTGCGCCTGCCGCCCGCTTCCGGCGCCGGCAGCCGTCGTCGCGGCCCCGGCTCCCGCGCCGCGACCTCGGGGCTCCCGCGCCGCCCGGCCGACCGGGGACAAGGTCGTGCACCGAGGGTTCCCGGCCACCCGCCGTTCGGCTGCCGTTCGCCGTCCGCACGGCTGGGCGTGACCCGGCCGTGCGGTGCGGCTGGGAGCCTCCTCGGCGTTTCCCCGAGCCCAGGAGGCGGCAGTGGCGGCACAACCCTCTCGTACTTCCCGCACATCCCGTACGTCTCGAAGGACGGTCCTTCGCACCGGTGCGGCGGCCGGTGCGCTCGCCGCGCTGCCCGCGTCCACCCTGCTGTGGACCCAGCCGGCGGTGGCCGGCACGCCCGGTCCGGAGCAGGTCCACCTCCAGTGGGGCGACGAGCCCTCCCGCGAGATGACGGTCTCCTGGGCGACGGCGGCGTCCGTGAACCGTCCCCGGGTGCGGATCGGCACCCCGCGCGAAGGCGCCGGCCGGACGGTGCACGCGCGCAGCCGCAGCTACGTGGACGGCCTCAACAAGGTCGAGACCTTCACCCACCACGCCCGCCTGGACGGCCTGCGGCCCGACACGACGTACGTCTACGAGGTGCTGCACGACGGCGCCCAGCCGGTCCGCGGCACCTTCCGCACCGCTCCCGCGCCCGGCCGGGCAGCGTTCCGCTTCACCAGCTTCGGCGACCTCGGCACCGGCGACAACGTGTTCAGCAAGTCCTCCATCCACGGCGCGGCGGCGGTCCGTCAGGTCGAGGGTTTCGACCCGCTGTTCCACCTGCTCAACGGCGACCTCGCGTACGCCAACAACAACCCGCAGCGCCAGCCGCAGGCCTGGAACGCGTTCATGAACAACATGTCCGCATCGGCCGCCCACCGCCCGTGGATGCCCACGCCCGGGAACCACGAGGTCGAGGCGGGTGGCGGGGAGCTCGGCTACGCCTCCTACCTGACCCGCTTCGAGCTGCCGGACAACGGCACGCGTGACCACTGCGGCACCTGGTACGGCTTCCAGATCGGCTCGGTGCTCTTCGTCAGCCTGGACGGCAACGAGATAGCGGTCGAGGACGACGCCAGCATCGACCCGGCCACCGGGCAGTCGATCTACATCAGCGGGTACAGCGACGGCGCCCAACTCCGCTGGCTGGACCGGCTGTTGTCGCGGGCCCGGGGCGGCAGCTCGGTGGACTGGATCGTGGTCTACCTGCACCAGTTCGCGATGTCCTCCTCCGCCCAGAGCCACGGCGGCGACATGGGCATCCGGGAGAAGCTGCTGCCGCTGCTCGACCGCCACAGCGTCGACCTCGTGCTGGCCGGCCACGACCACGACTACGAGCGCACCCACCCGGTGCGCGGCACCGCCCCCGGCGGCCTGCTCACCCCCGCCGTCGCCGACGACGACCTGCGGCAGATCGACACCTCGCAGGGCACCGTCCACCTGATCCTGGGCGGCGGCGGCACCGCCGGGCACGACGACGTCTACCTGCCCGCCGACGCCGACGGCGTCCGCGAGGCCTCCGTCCGCACCCAGCGCCTCACCTACAAGGCCGACCCGGACGCCAAGGAGAAGGCCCACTGGTCCGCCGTCACCGACCCGGACACCCGCTACCCCTACGGCGTCGCGGTCTTCGACGTCGACCCGGGGACGGTGCCCGGCGGCCGGACCGCCATCACCGTCAGCTACTACCACTCCGTCCCGGCCACCGCCGCCGCCCCGCTCCCGACGCCGGTGCTGTACGACCGCTTCACCCTGTACCGCGACCGCAGCGACGGCTGGGACGACGACGACCAGGGTGAGGACTCCCAGGGCGAGGGCTCGCAGGGCCGGTCGGTCGTCGGCGCCGGCCGGTAGCGCACCCGTCGTCGAGGGCCCGCCGCGCCGCCCGTGCGCGGCGGGCCCTCGCTGTCGTACCAACTCGCCTGCCGTGAAAGGGAATCGAAAACACGTCCGGTGGTGCCGGACCTCTTGTCAAAGGTTAGGGAAGTTTCCTAACTTGATGTCATGTCCGAGACCGAGACCCCACGGCACTCCCGGCGCGACCTCCTCCGAGCCGGCGCGGCGGGCGGAGCGGCCCTCGCGGCCGGCGGCCTGTTGCTGCCGGGCACCGCCCTGGCGGCCCCGCGCCCGACCGCCCTCGCCACCCCGACCCTCCCCGTCACCCCGACCTCCCCCGCCGCCCCGACCGTCCCCGCGCCCCGGAGCGAGCGGACCGCCGGATCCGCGCTGCGGCCCTTCGGCCGGCACCTCGCCTACGGGGCCGACCCGTCCCAGCAGGTCGTCGTCTCCTGGCAGGTGCCGGACGCGGTGACCGCGCCGTTCGTCCGCATCGGCGTCCAGCCGGGCGACTACGGCGCCCCGATCGCCGCCGAGGTCCGCACCCTGGTCAGCAAGCTCTCCTGGCAGAAGCCGGTCGAGGACCAGCCCCTCGTCAAGCCCACCACCGTCACCCAGTACTACCTGCACGCGCGGCTGGACCAGCTGATCCCGGACACCACCTACTACTACGTCGTCGGCCACCAGGGCTACGACCCGGCCGGCCAGGGCGCCCGGCTCGGCGACGTGGCGAGCTTCCGCACCGCGCCCGCCCCCGGCCGCGGCGCCGGATTCACCTTCACCGCCTTCGGCGACCAGGGCATCGGGTACAACGCGGCGGCCACCGGAAACCTGATCGCCGGCCTCGACCCCGCCTTCCACCTCCACATGGGCGACCTCTCCTACGCCAACGCCGGCGGCAGCGGCAAGACCAGCGACGCGTACGACGCCCGCCTGTGGGACTCCTTCTTCGTACAGAACGAACCCGTCGCCGCGCGGACCCCGTGGATGCCGGCGATCGGCAACCACGAGATGGAGCCCTGGTACGGGACCGACGGCTACGGCGGCATGCGCGCCCGCTTCACCACGCCCGACAACGCCTGGAGCCAGTCCACCGGCATCTACTCCTGGCGCTACCAGAACGTCGGCCTGATCAGCCTCGACGGCAACGACGTCTGCTACAACACCCCCGCCAACCTCGACTACACCAAGGGCAGGCAGAAGAAGTGGCTGGAGAGCCGGCTCGCCGCGCTCCGCGCCGACACCGGCGTCGACTTCATCGTCGTCTACCTGCACCAGTGCACGTACTCCACCTGCCACGACAACGGGGCCGAGCTCGGCGCGCAGCAGGACTGGGCCCCGCTGTTCGACAAGTACCAGGTGGACCTGGTGCTCAGCGGCCACAACCACGTCTACGAGCGGACCGACCCCATCCGGGCCGGCAAGCCCACCCGCAAGGTCGCCTCCGGCGACACCGTCGACCCGGTCAAGGACGGCACCACCTACGTCGTCGCGGGCGGCGGTGGCGGCGGGCTCTACTCCTTCCCCGCCGCCGACACCTACCTCGGGCACGAGAGCGCCAACGACAAGCCCGTGCCGATGGTGGTCTCCGACCGGAGCGGCCACAACCAGACCGTCAAGGTCACCTGGTCCAGGGTCCGGTACACCGGCTACTGCCTGGTGGCGGTCGACGTGACCCCCGCCGTCGCGGGCAGGCCCGCCCGGATGGAGGTGCGCTCGCTCACCGAGGACGGCACCGCCGTGGACCGGGTCACCGTGCAGCGCGGCTGACCCGGCGGCCGGCACCCGGTCCCGTTTGAGTACCGCTACTCAGGCGGGCGGGGCCGGTGTGCCGGGACGATGGCGGTCCCACGACGCCGGAGGCCACGGAGGGCCCGCCATGCTCAGCCGGATCGCCGCCGCCCTGGTGCCCGTCCTCGGGCGCCTCTCCGTCACCTCCGAGACGCCCGGCCCGGTCGCCCCGGGCAGCGTCGTCGCGGCCAACCACAGCTCGGCCGCCGACCCCGGGCGTGGTGCTGGCCGCGCTGCGCCGCCTGGGCACCGAGCCGGTGGTGATGGCGACCGCCGGACTGTGGCGGGTACCGGTGCTCGGCGGAGTGCTGCGCTCCGGCGGGCACATCCCCGTCCACCGCGGCACGGCCCGGGCGGCCGAAGCCCTCGACGCGGCCGCGGCGGCGCTCGCGGCCGGCCGGGTCGTCCTCATCTACGGCGAGGGCGGCCTGCCCAAGCACCGGGACTCCCGCGACGCGGAACCGGGCGCCTTCCGCACCGGCCTCGCCCGGCTCGCGGCGGCGACCGGCGCCCCCGTGGTGCCGCTCGGCCAGTGCGGCGCCCGCCGCCTCAGCTCGGGCGGCACCGCCAAACAGCTCGCCGGACTCGCCACCGCCCCCGTACGCCGCCCCGCCCTGCACGTCCACCTCGGCGCCCCGCTCCACCTGCCCGGCGACATCCCCGAGGCCACCGCCACCGCCCACCGGGCCGTCACCGCCGCCTGGCGCACGGCGCAGCGGCGGTGCGGCGGGCGGGGTATGTCACGGATCACGTGATCCGTGACAACTCCCTTCCGGGCGAGGATAGTCAGAGCACCCAGTAAATTTACTGGGTGCCCGGACCGTCCTCGCCCGGTCAGCTCCGGGGCGAGGCCTCCAGTCGGTCGGCGGACCACAGGACGGCGGTCAGCGCCACCAACGCCGGGACGGCCAGGAGGCCGAAGCAGATCGCCCCGGCCTGGGGCGCGCCCATCCCGGCCCGGACGAGACGCCACCCGAGGCCCAGGTCGACCGCCGTCGCCAGGCTGCCGAGACCGCCGGCGGTCACCCGCAGGTGCAGTCGCCGCGACCGGGACGGGGTCGGTGCGGGTGTTTCCTGTGAGAGCATGGCAATGCCTTCCGGATCGGATAACGGATTTCGAACCCGATGAGGCATACGGGCGCCGTTCCGGCGAGGGAGCGGCGCCCATTTCATGCCCGTCTGCGGGTCCGGTGACGAGGATACCCACGCTCGGGCAGGGTGTGGACCGCCTCCTGATTCCGAAGCGACGGTCCTGTACCGGCCGTTGGAGTAGTGCAGATTGATATAAATTATTGCTGATCTCCGCAGGTCAGAGCCATGGTTTCGTCTACGGAGCACACATCTCCACCTGCGAATTCATGAAATCGCCGCAGAAAGAAGCGCACCACATTTCGACGCCGTTCCAGCCCGCAAGTCCGAACTTTGCGGGACGGGCCGCTCTCGTGGGCACTTTTGGATGGCATGCCGACAATGCCTGCCGCCGTTGGGTGGTTGGCATCCGGTCGATCCGGAAAAAAATTCCACCGATCCTTCGACCCGGCCCCGCCCGCCGCGCCACCACCTCGCCGCAGCCCTGGAGGTCGCGCCGGACCAAGCCGCGACGTCCGAACTCCTCGACCAGTACGACCAGTACGACCAGTTCGCCTCCGGCCGACAGCAGGCCGGGCCGTTGCCATCCCTACACTGACGGGATCGGGCTCCAGGCGTCCAGCAGGTTCCGGAGGCGTTCGCGGTGGTCCGCGATCCACCCTTCCGGCAGGTCGATCGGAACCCGCACGGTGACCATCGAGCCCGACTCGTCCTCGACAACCACCTCGGGGCACCCGCGCTCACCGGTGAGCTGGATGAAGACGGACGGTCCGCTGTCCATCTCCATCCACTCGATGTCCTGGCCGACATCGAGCCTGTCCAGGGCCAGGCCCCACTCCTCCAACTTCGAGGCCGACAGCACCAGGTCGATGCGCCCACTGACGAAGGGCGTCGCCACGGCGATCTCGGCGGCAAGCCCGCCGGACCATCGCGGGTGCCGACCCAGGACGGTGACCCCGACGCCGTTGCCCTCATCGTCAGCGAGAACGACAAGATCCATCGGAGCCACCTCGGCCATGACTCTCCCCCGTTCAACCGGCACGAGAGGGCATCGTGGCTCACCCGCCACGCTCGAGGCCAGCGCATTCCGGCCGGAGTGACCTCGACCGGCTCGGGGAGCCGGGGGCAGACCCGTCGGCCCGGGTGATCCCTTCGTCGTGCCGCGAACTACGCTGGCCGACATGGACTGGCTCGATCGGGTGGCGCGGCTGAGGCGCTGGACGAAGGGCGGCGAGCGTGCGCCGCACAAGCCGCTGCTGCTGCTCTACGCGCTCGGCGGCTACCAGCGGGACGCCGGCGGCGAACTGCGGTACAGCGCGGTCGAGGAGGAGCTGAAGCGGCTGCTCGTCGAGTACGGCCCGCCGCGTCCGACGACCCCCGCCTACCCGTTCCACCACCTGGTCAGCGACGGGGTGTGGGAGGTCCGCACCGACCAGGGGCCGGGGAGCCCCGGCAGCGGGGTCGGGGTCCTCCGGTCGAGCGGGGCCGCCGGCAGGCTCGCCCCCGCGCTGCGGGCCGCGCTCGGCGAGGAGCCGGCCCTGCTGGGCCGGATGGCCCGGGTGCTGCTGGACGCCCACTTCCCGACGTCCCTGCACGCCGACCTCTGCGAGGCGGTCGGCCTCGACCTGGAGCGGGCCGAGACCGGGGCCGTGGGCGGGCCCGAGGCCGCGGCCCGGCGTCAGCGCGACCGGCGGATGCGTGAACTGATACTCACCGCCTACGAGTTCCAGTGCGCCTTCTGCGGCTACGACGGCGCCCTCGGGGCGAGCCCGGTCGGACTGGAGGCCGCGCACGTGCGCTGGTGGTCGCACGACGGGCCGGACGAGGTCGACAACGGCCTGTGCCTGTGCTCACTGCACCACAAGCTCTTCGACAAGGGCGTGTTGGGCCTCGGCGAGGGCCATCGCATCCTGGTCTCCGACCGCTTCGTCGGCCGCAGCGAGGCGAGCCGCCGCCACGTGCTCGCACTCTCCGGCCGCCCGCTCATCGGCCCCCAGCCCGGCCGCCCCCCGGTCGCCGACCGCCACCGGCAGTGGCACACGCGCCAGGTGTTCCACGGCGTCCCGCGCCGGCCTGCAGAGCAGGGGGCCTTGGTCTAGTTGTACTGAGCGGGAAGGTTCGCCGGATCGGCGGTTCGAGCGGTTGGATGTCCGGAGACGTCCGATGCGACCGTCGGGGGTGTGGTGGCTGAGCCTGTCCGCGTGCGCAGGGTCGACCGACCAGGAGGGAGAGCGTCAGGCCCTCACACCACGCGCGATTCGGTACAGCACGTTCGGACGCAGTGGCCCTTCGGGCGCGGTGGGGTCGTCGAAATCGTCAGCCGGGTCGCGAGTCATGCCGATCCGGCGCATCACTGCTTGGGAACGGATGTTGGTAGCAGTCGTCACTGCAAGGATCTCGGGGAGTTCAAGCGTTTCGAAGCCGAAGGCAAGACCAGCCAGGGCGGCCTCGGTGGCGTAACCCTGGCCCCAGGCCGAGCGAGCGAGCCTCCAACCGATCTCTACCCCCGTGAACGGCATGTCATCATCCACCTGGTCCAAGCCCGCGAAGCCGATGAACTCGCCCGTGGCCTGCACTTGAACCGCCCACCATCCATAGCCTCGCCGGTCGAACTCGGCCTGGAAGCGCGCCACGGAGGCATCGCTCCGTTCACGGGTGAGCAGGTCGCCCAAGTGCTCCCGAACCTCAGGATCGGCATTCATAGCCGCCCACGGTTCAAGGTCGGAGTCTTGCCATCGACGGAGCACGAGGCGATCGGTACGCAGTTCAGCCATGCTGCCCAGCCAACGTGAGCGCCGCCCCCGAGGCAATCCATTTTCTCCGGGACCGCTACCTCCGCTCAGGAGGAGACTGCTCGGCCGGCTCCAGGACTGACGAAGCGACCACCGCCCCGGCGGGCATCCCGCTGGTCGGATCCTCGGTCACCACGAACAACCAACGGCCGGTTCAGCGGGTCGGCATGCCTCCGTGCGGACTGTTGACCACCAGCGGCAGGGAACCCTCGGCAAGGTAGAAGTGCCCGGGAAAGTAGTCGATGTGGAGGTGGCCGCCGTCCTCGGCGGAGGCCATGCCGCGCAGGTTGTCCGCGAGTACCGCCCGGCCGGCGGAGTCACCGCTGATCACGAGGAACTGCCGCTCGGAGTCCAGATGGACAAGGACACCGGGGCCGGCGGTCCCCTTCACCTCGATCCCCGCCAGGGCGCCGGCGTCCGGCGAGGGGGTAGAGCCGAGAAGCCCCTTGCCCTCGGCCACCGCGTCCGCCAGACGGTTCAGCTCCTCCGCCGACGCCGTCAGATCCACTTCGCCGTACACGGGGTCGCTGACGAGTCTCACGCGGTCGGCACTCCTTCACGATCGGAATCCCTGATGCTACTGAACCTGGGCGGGTGAGGTCGGGGAGCGGTGAGTGCGCCGGTGCCCCGGACTGTTCCGCGGGTGGCTGCCGCGCCAGGATGAGCGCATGACCGAGAGTGAAGCGGACCTGCCGGCGCTGCTGCGCGAGCTCGATGATCCGGCGTGGCTGGAGTGGCCGCAGCGCTACGACCGTCGCGGGACCGCGGTTCGCTTCGGTGCTCTGGTGGCTCGACTCGAAGGCGACTTCGCTGCTCCCTGCCCGGCCGAGCAGGACGCCCAGGACTCCAGCGAGTACGGACGGGTCGTCGTTCCCGGGGACGCGACCGTCTGCGGAACCCGGATCGTCGTCTGCGTCAGCAAGTTCGGCTCACTGGCGCTGGTCTGCGCCGACAACCCGGGCGCCTTCAGCGGAACGGAGGAAGCCCGGACCGAGGGCGAGCTGGACAGCGCGGACCTCGCCAGGGTCAACCGGGCGCTGGCCGAACTCGGCTATGTCGTGGTGGCCGAGGAACTACTGGAGAGCGACTACGACGGGCGGAGCCGACTGCCCTCGTACATTCAGCGGCCCACCTGGTCGGACCGCTTCTTCGGCTACTTCTGACGACCGCGATCGAGACCCGGTGCAGCACCGCGTTGATCCTGCGAGGGTCTTGATCGCCCCCGGCGGGGGTGGGGGCGCGATCGGCTGGGCGCGGTCCGGTTTCAGTCGTGGACGAGTACGGTCGTGTAGTCGGCCAGGGCGGTGTTGATCTCGGCTGGGTCGAACGCGGCGGGGTCGAACTGGTCGGCCGAGTCGAGGCCGAGCCATTCGAGTCGTTCCTCGTGTTCTTCGTGGCCGGGGTCGGTGAGAACCTCGACGAGGTACTCGTATCCCCAGATCCCGCCGCAGTCCTCGGGCGGGCCGGCCCGTCGGCCGGTGAGGCAGTGAGGGTAGGAGACACCGGGTTCGGCGTCTCCTACGGCCTCGACGAGGATGTCGTGCTCCCAGTTGTCGCCGAAGTCGTAGATGTAGCGGAACCGCGTGCCGACGCCGGGGGCGATCTGGTCGAGGCGCATCGCCGTCGCGTCGCGGATCCCCAGGTCCCGATCGGTGACGCCGTACCGTTCCCGCCCGGTCTCGAAGGCCCACAGGTGGTAGTCCTCCCAGCCGAACGCGGCCTGGACCAGGTCGTGCAGCCGCCGCAGATCCGTGCCCGACGGCACCTGCAGGCGACGCCAGATCGGGGGCTCGGAGCCGGACAGGGTGACCTTGATCGTGTGGACGGACGTTCCCGGGGCGGTCCGGGAACGGGTGGGCGGCTTCACGCGCCTGGTGTTCGACATGGCCGCCATCCTGCCAGCGGCACCGGTTCCCGTACGGGCGTCGGCCGTCGGCCCACCCGCCCGTGTGACAATGCGCTGCACTGGCTGAAGCTCGTCCGAGCGGTTGTCGTTCTCACAGCGCGAACGGTCGGTGGGCCAGGGCCAGTTCGACGACCTCGGCCGCTGTCGGCTCCGGCCCGTCGGCCGAGTAGATCAAGTCGCTGACGTAGCCACTCGGACAGCCAAGGCCCCTGTCCAGTGCCTCCAGCGTGCGGTCGACCTCGGCGTCGTCGCAGCAGTCCCCATCCATGATCTTCTGCACCATCGCAATGGCCGACTCACGAGTCATCACTGCTTCAGCCACCCCCTCCGGGATGAGGAGAGAGTCTAGTGAGCCACGTGATCGACCGGACAGATTCCTAGCCGGGGAAGAGCCGCCCGAGGTGGTAGCGCAGGACGGTGGTGGCGGCCTCCGCCGTTCGCTGGCCGAGCAGGACGCTGAGGCCGAGGCCGGCGGAGACGGCGAGGAGGACGACGGCCTCCTGGCGGGGGTCCAGCTGCGGGTCGGCGGTTCCGGTCTGTTGGGCTGCGGTCAGCTGGGCGGTGAGGAAGGCCTCCATCTCGTTGGGCGCGGCGAGGAACTGGGGCCCGCCGAGGGCCGGATCGGTGACGGAGAGCACCGCGTACTCGGTGTGGATGAGGTGGAAGGCCCGGCTCTCCTCGTCGGTGGGGACGGCTTCGAGCAGGACGGCTTCGATGATGCCGCGCGGGTCGGTGGCCCCGCTCGCGCGGACGCGCCGCTGGACGCGTTCGCCCATGCGGGCCGTCAGCCGGGTCATGGCGGCGAGCAGCAACTGCTCCTTGGTGTCGAAGTAGTACTGCACGAGGCGGACCGAGACGCCGGCCTCGATGGCCACCGACCGCATGGTGACGGAGTGCAGGCCGCTGTTCGCCGCCGAGCGGAGCAGGGCGTCGATGATGTGGGCCCGCCGCTCCTCGTGATCCACCAGCTTCGGCATCGGGTTCCTTCCGGATCTTTTTGTGGTACAACCATACCATCAAACAGGGAGGGATCATGACCAGGACCAGCGTCGGACACTTCGTCAGCGAGCCGGCTCGGGCGAAGTTCCTTGAGGCGTACGACCGGGCGATGGAACTCTGGCCGGGCCCGCGCCGGGAACTCGACGTCGAGACCGCGTACGGGAGCGTCCACGTCCACCGCTACGGCGCGACGACCGGCGAGCCGATCGTGCTGCTGCACGGCCACGCCGGGCACCCGTCCAACTGGTACCCGCAGATCGCGGCGCTCGGCGAGCGGCACCCCGTCTACGCGATCGACACCCTGGACGACCCGGGCCGCAGCGTGCAACGCGCCGTCGCGGCCGGGTCGGAGGAGAACGCGGCCTGGCTGGGGGAGGTGCTGGCCGGCCTCGGGCTGGAGCGGGTCCACCTGGTGGGGGTGTCGTACGGCGGCTGGTTGGCGCTCAATCAGGCGATCCACGCGCCCGAGCGGCTGGCCTCGGTCACGCCGCTCGACCCGGGCGGGATCGAGAAGGTCCCCGCGCGGTTCTACGCCCACATGGTCGGCGGCCTGTTCGGCATGCTCGCCCCGCGCCCGCTCCGCCCGGCCGTCGGCCGGCTGCTGGCCAACCCGGCACTGAGCGCGCCGCGCGAGATGATCGCACCGCTGATGCTCGCCATGCGGAGCTACAAGCCGGGCGGCCGCCCGCCGGCCCGGCCGTTCACGGACGAGGAGTTGGCGTCGATCGAGCTGCCGGTGCTCGTCCTGGTGGGTAGGCGCAGTGCGCTGCTGCGGCCGCGCCAGGTGGTGGAGCGGGTCACCCGCCTGATCCCCGGCGTGCGGGCGGAGATTCTGGAACGTGCCGGGCATGGACTCAACCTGGAGCAGCCCGAGCTGGTCAACGAGCGCCTGCTGGCCTTTGTCGAGCGGGAGTAGGGGGGAGGTTCAGGCCGCAGCGGCATGGCTCACGGTGGCGGCCTCCGGCGGGGAGAGCCAGATCAGTCGGGCGGTGATGCCCGGCCGCCTGGAGAAGTGGCGCACGGCCCGCTCGGGCGAGGAGAGGGTCATCCGCGTCCGCCCATCGATACTGATCACGTGGCTCCGGCCGTCCGAGTCGGCGAGCCCCCAGGCCGCGACCCACCCGTCGGCGTTCTCGCCGCACACCTGGACGACGGCGAACAGCCGGGGTGCGGTGTCGAGCACGAGCCCGCACAGCTCCTGCTCGAAGGTCGGTTCGACTGGCGGGCGGAGCGTGGTCGGGCGGGAGTTTGGCGAGGGCGTAGCGCTCATGGAAGTCTCCTACATGTAGGGGAGTTGGACGCCGCGCTGCTGTCACCGCCGGCAGCGGGCATCCATGACGCAGAGTCAAAAGTAGCCAGTCGGTAGTATGTAGTCCACCGCCTTTGAGGAATCTGTATCACTACCACTCCCATGGGTGACGGGCGCCGACGATGGCGGTCGAGAGCGAGGAGACAGCGGATGCCGCCCAGCAAGACTCCGCCGAGCATCCGGCAGCGGCGACTCGGTGCGGAGCTGCGCCGGTTGCGCGAGCAGGCGGGACTCTCGGTCACACGAGCCGGGGAACTGCACGGCACCCCGCAGTCCCGCATCAGCAACATCGAATCCGGCGGGTACCCGGTGAGCGCGGACCGCGTACGGACCCTGGCGCGTCTCTACGGCTGCGCGGACGACGCCCTGATCGAGGCACTGACGCACATGACCGGCGGCCGCACGCGCGGTTGGTGGGAGGAGTACCGCGAGATCCTCCCGGCCGGAGCGCTCGACCTGGCGGAACTCGAACACCACGCGCAAGCGATGCGGATCGCCTCCGCGATTCACATCCCCGGACTCCTCCAGACCCCGGAACACGCTCGCGCGCTCTTTCGGGACGTCGTTCCACCCCTCTCGCCACCGGAAGTGGAACACCTCGTCTCCCACCGAATCAAACGGCAGGCAGTGCTCCATGGCGAGCAGCCGGTCCCGCTGTCTGCGATCGTCCACGAGGCAGCTCTGCGCATAGGCTTCGGCGGTCCGAAGGTCGCTCGTCCGCAACTGGAGTATCTGCTGACCGTAAGCGAGCAACCTCACATCGACCTGCGGGTGATTCCGTTCGATACCGGAAGCTACCCCGGCTCTGGCGCCGGGATTGTGTACTTCGAGGCCGAGGTCGCACGATTGGACAGTGTCCAGGTTGATGGAGATCGATCCGAGTTCATCGACACTGAGCCGCAGTTGATTAAGTATCGGGCTGTGATGGACCGTTTGGAGACAATCGCGCTCCAGCCCGATCCATCCCGCGACCTCATCCGCCGTGTCGCGCAGCGTATCTGAGACAGGACTGAGTATGGCCTTCCACAACTGGCAGAAGTCCTCGTTCAGTGGCGACGCCGCCAACTGCATCTACGTCGCAGCGGTCGCCGACGGAGCTGTTCAGATCCGCGAGAGCGATGACCCCGGCATCGTCCTCTCCACTTCGCCCGGCGCGCTCGGCGCACTCCTGTGCGGCGTCAAGGCGGGGGAGTTCGACCACCTGACGACGTGACCTGTGCGGAGTGCACCCTTCCGGCCCGTGCCCCAGGCGTCCTGGGGCACGGGCCGACGTCATTCCCCCTGCGTGCGTGAGAAGTCGGCCAGGTCGACTTCTCACGCACACCATCGGGCGGGGCCGGCTGCCCGGGCCTGGTCGTAGTGCCGCAGTACGAGGCGGGCGAGGGTCGGGTGGGGGCGGTTGGGACCGGCTGGGGGAGGGCTGCGGACGGGGCGCTGGGCTGTTGGTATGACGTTCGGACGGTTGGGCGCGCGGGTGGATCTCCGGACGGTTAACGTCGGCCGCAATGCGTTCGTACGCCCATACGTCCTCAGACCGGAGGTTTCAGTGCAGCGGTGGATCATCCTGACGGTACTCACCTCGGCCCTCACCGGCCTCACCGGCGCTGCCGGGGCCGCCGTACCGGCCCGGGCCGACGAGCCGGTCCCCACCACCGTCACCCTCGGCGACGCCGTCATCGACCCCAAGCTCCCCGGACGGGTCCGGGTACAGGTCGAGTACCTCTGCTCGATCGCGGACGAGGCCCGATCGCTCACTGTCTCGGTCGAACAGAGGGACCCGGAGGACAACACCGCCGTCGCCTTCGGCTCCAGCCGGACCGCGGAGGCGGACGTGATCTGCGACGGCACGCCGCAGACCCGGCAGGTCCTCGTCCAGTCCAAGACCACCAACTGGATCCCGGACGTCGACGCCATCCTGACCACCACCGTCTCCAACATCGGCGCCACCCCGTCGGCCGCCGCCGACTCCAAGCGGGCCAGGCTGCTCGCTACCTCCGCCTGATGCGGACCCTCCTCCGGGCCTCGGCCCTCCTGCTCGCCGCGGCCCCCGTACTGACCGGCTGCGTCAGCTCGTTCATGGTGCCGGGCCCGGAGGAGACCAGCAGTACCGTCGCGCCGCCGTCGCCATCCACGGCCCCGCCGTCGCCCAGCCCCTTCACGGGGACGGTGACGATCCGCGACTTCTCCTTCGAGCCGGCCGACTTCACCCTCGGCCCGGGCACGGCGGTCACCGTGACCAACACCGGCACCACCGCCCACACCCTCACCGCCCAGGACGGCACCTTCGACACCGGCCCGATCGCCCCGGGCGGCAGCGCGACGCTCACCGCTCCCACCCAGCCCGGCGGGTACTCGTACCTCTGTACGTTCCACCACTTCATGCGCGGGATTCTGACCGTGGCATGAGGGGCGCTTGCCCTACGCTCGTCCCCTGCACATGGGGACGGGGAGGGTACGAGGGATGGTCGACAGCACGTCGAACTCGGCGGACAGGGTGCACGGGACGGTCGTGCAGACCGGAAGCATCGGCGTTCTGAACATGGGCGGGAGTCAGCCCCCGGCCGTACCGGAAGGGGCCGACGAGTGGGTGAAGGCCGCTGCCGAGTCGCGTGTCTGGAAGCACGTCCGGGAGGACCGGGACGCCGAGCCGTACCGGTCCGTCGTCCTGAAGGCCGTCGGTGAACTGGCCCGGCTGCGGGACGAGACGGTGCTCGCCGAAGACCCGTGGCAGGACCCCGGGATCGCGGTGCGTTTCGCTTCACGAGTCGACTGGCTGCTCGGCGACGATCGACTCGACCTTTACCCGGCCGAGGCCGCGTTGCTGGCCGTCCTGCCGTTCCTCTACCGGGTCCGCTCGCTGCGCCTGACAGCGGTCCGCGCTTCTGTGCGTCCAACTGACCTCGCGCGCACACCTGATCCTGACCCCGACCGGGCGGCGTACGAGCAGTTCATCGAGTCCTACGACCTGCTCGTGGGCCGCACCCGAACCCGACCCGCCTCTGCCGCAACACTCGGCTGGTGGCTCTTCCATCGCTGGCTCGACCAGCACGAGGACCTCGCCGACCCCGAGGGCGTCCAGGAGATCGTCGACCAGTTGCCAATGCTCGCCGACCTCGGCGAGACCTTCGCCCTCAAGCGCGTCTGCGCCCTGCTGCACGGTCTCCGCCGAGGCCCCGACATCGGCAACCGCGACTACCTGGCGAGCCTCAGCGCCGATGACCACCTGCGGGCCCCCGGCGAACAGCACGTTCGGGAGCCGAGGTTGGCCCTGCTCCTGGCCCTGGCGTACGGCACCGCCATCGAGATGACAGCCCTTCCCGAGATCGTGGCGGAACACCTTGGAATCCCGGACGAGGTTGACTTCGGCGACCTGCGCCGGACAGTCGAACTGGCCGTCTGGGGCGGCTCCTACGACCTGCCGGTGTTGCGAGCCGAGTGCCACCACGAGGCGGTGGTCGAAGGGCTGCGCGAGTACACCGCCCGCGCCGACGAACTCCTCCACGCCGTCCGCCGGGTCCTCGCGACACACCCACTTCCCACCCGCCTCACCTCGGACGAAGCCGCCCCCGCCGCCGGCGCTTTCACCGGCTGGGCGCGCTTCCGCATGGACGAACGCAGGGTCCGCAGCCTGCTGATGGGCGTTGAGCTCTACCGTGACCGGGACCTGGCCGTCCGCGAGCTCTACCAGAACGCCCTCGACGCCTGCCGCTACCGCCGCGCCCGCACGGAGTACCTGGACCGCACCAACCCCATCGCGACCTTCACCTACGACGGTCGCATCGAGTTCCGCCAGGGCGTGGACGAGAACGGCCGCGCCTACCTGGAGTGCCAGGACAACGGCGTCGGCATGGGGGAGGAGGAGCTGAGAGGCGTCTTCTCCAACGCCGGCGCCCGCTTCGCGGAGCAGCTGGACTTCAAGCTCGAACGCGCCGAGTGGCGCAAGGTCGACCCGCCCGTCGAGCTGTATCCGAACAGCCGATTCGGCATCGGCGTCCTGAGCTACTTCATGCTCGCCGACGAGATCCAGGTCACCACTTGCCGCCTCGACGCCTCAGGTCAGTTGGGTCCGCAGCTGGATGTCTCCATTTACGGCCCGAGCCACCTCTTCCGTACTACCGAGCGGTCGGCGAAGGGGCGCGAGCCGGGCACCAGCGTGCGGCTCTATCTGCGGGACGACATCGACCTCGGCGAGTCATGGTCGGCTCTGGACGTCCTGGAACGCCTACTGGCCGTGGCCGAGTTCCCCACCTCGGTGGCGCACGGTGACCGAGAGGCCTATTGGGAGCCGGGGGCCCTGAAATCGAGGGCAGCGCCCCAAGGAGAGACCTTCGGCTTCAACGCCATGGGCGGGATGATGCCCTGGGCCGAAGCCCCGGGGGGAGCGCAGGTGACGTGGTGCGCCTATGGCGGAGCCCTGCTGGTGGACGGCCTGGTGGTCGAGCCGGAGGTGGTGCGCGGGGTCATCACGCCGCGCGGACTGCCCGGTGTGGTGGTGAACCTCACCGGAGGCCTGTCGCCGGGTGTGCTGTCCGTCGATCGACGTCGTGTCATCAGCGATCTGTCGGAAACTGTCCGGGGGTTGCTGGAGGCAGCGGTAGCCGAGTTCGTGAGCGGCGACTCGGCCGTGCTGAGCATGGAGTGGATCCATCGGGTAACGGAGGAGAACCACCGGCTCGCCGATCTGGTGGCCGTCGAGGTCATTCGGCAGGGGCGACCGCTGGAATTCGGAGGGGTCGACTACGATACCCGTCGGACTGGCTGCTTCCTGGCAGACGGTGAAATCCTCGAGTGGTTCGAGAGCACCGATGGATCGACGAGGGAGAGCATTTCGGGAAGCCTTCCGGACAACGTGGTGCTCTGGCGGACGCTGGCCCACGGGCTGGAAAAATCGTCCCCGGAGCTGGAGAAGTTTTGTGCTGAGTTGATGGGGCAGCGGAGGGTGCGCCCGGCGATTCCCTCTGACATCGCTGTCTTGGCGCCGATCGTCGAGCGCGATATGAGGTCGTGGTCTCAGACGTATCTCGACGACGGCTGGCTCACGAAACTGTCCCACGATCTCGGTGTCGCACCTGAGACCGCTCGTGCTAGGGCTGATGAATTCGGCATTCCCCGTGAATTCGGCTCTCACTTGCAACGGGCGGACGGTCACTGGTTCGCGCGAGTGGACAACCTGCTGGTCATCGCCGATCAGAGAGGCATTCCGGCGGCTGCTGCCGCGGGTGTCTGGGTGAGTTGGGGTCGAGACGTCACCCCCGAGGTGGTGGATCTCGCCATCGCTGTCGATACCGATCCGATATTCCTCTGGAAGCGGTCGGGGGGCGGAACGTTCTGGGGTGGGCCGGAACCGGGAGACGAGGTTCCACCGGGATTACTGGTTGAGTCTGGTCGAGTGCATGGGATTTCGGTGGGACGGGTGGCCGAAGCCATGGCGAAGTATGGTCTAGAGGCGGACGCGACGGGTCTGCAGGCGTTCCCCTCGGACGAGGTCCTGGCGCTATTGAGCCGGGACCTCACTGGCACCCGCCCATGGCTGACGCGCTCGGAAGAGGTGTCGGTGGATCACCTGTTTTGGGCGGAACGGAACCTGGGGATCGCAGCGGACCGGGCTGCGGAGGTTCTCAGGGCCGTCGGATTTCGGGTGCCGCGCATGCCAATGGACGCCTGTCCGGCAGATCTGGAGCTGTTCACGGACAGAGGAGGACGTCGTGACGTGGCCGACCTGACCTTCAGGCGACTCTTCGAACTGCCTGGATCGAGGAACTGCACACTACAAGAAGTCGTCGAGCGGTTCAGGGCCTATGGCGTGGAGGTTCCGATCGTTCTTCCAGAGGAACTCACCCGGCTGGACGATGAGCTGTTCTCGCCGAGCAGTGTGATGGAATGGGGTGAGCTGCGGGTGGGAGACCCGGTGCCTTTCGCGCGTTTGATCATAGGGGCGCGCAGGATGCTACGCCGCCCCGGAGAGCTGGCCCGCCACCTGAGGGCCCGCGGGATTGAGCCCTCCTGTGACGACCTGCCAATCGGGCTGAATGAGGACGTGGCGGTTGACCTCCTTGCCAGAAGCCCTTCCTGGCCGATTGACATGTTGTGGTTCAAAGATGTTGACCTGGCCGATCTGCTGAGGCTGTCACTGAAGACGGGACACTCGATGACCCAGATCGTCGACTGGTACCGCGAGTGGGGACTCAAGGCCCCCGACCCTGCGGAGCTGGTCCGTGCTGCCCTCGCCCGGGTGCCCATGGCCGACCCCTCCTGAGCACCGAATCCACCCGTGAACAGGGCTGCTGCAACGTGCCTCCTTGTTCTACAGTTCTGTAGAACATTGCGCACGGCGATCGGGGACGAGCATGGACAGGCCGCTTCGGCTGCCGCAGCAGGATCGGGCGGACTTCGAGACGGAGCTCGGGCGGGCGCTCTCGGCGCCGGAGGTGCGGGCGGCGTTGCGGGCGAGTGGGGAGGAGGCCCGGGGGGTGGAGCGGTTGCGGCGGACGGCGCGGGAGAACGCGGAGTTCGTGCTGGCCGCGGCGGCGCCGGAGTACGAGCGGTACGCGGCGTTGCGGGCGGATGCCGATGCGGTGGCGCGGCTGCCGGTGGACGTGCCGGCCAGGGAGCGGGCGTCGGGGTGGTGGGGGGTGCTGGGGGTGGTGGTGCCGATCATCGCCGTGGGGGCGGCGGTGGTCTTCCTGCTGCTGGGTTCCGTGCTGGGGCTGGTCGAGGACATGGAGGTGCTGGCGCACGCGCTGGTGGACGCCGGGTGGGTGTCGGCCGGGGCGGGTGCGGTGAGTCTGCTGGTGGGCGGGCTGGGGTTGCTGGGGGCGGCCCGGGCGAGGGGGCCGGAGGCCGGGGAGGCGGCGGACGGGCCGGGGGAGCTGGTGCTGGCGCGGGATGCCTGGCGGTCGGCGCTGGCGGAGCGCGGGCTGGTGCCGTACCTGGTGGCGCAGGCGAGTGCGGCGCCTGGTCAGCGGCGCTGATCGAGTCTCGCCGTGCGGGCGGCGTCGACGAGGAGCTGGGCGGCGTCCGGGGGGATGGCCAGGCGGCGGGCGATCCAGGGGGCGGGGCGGCCGGCCCGGGCGAGCATCCAGGCGGAGTACAGGTGGCCGAGCTGGGGGGCGTTCTCGGCGAGCAGTATGGGGCGGACGGCCTCCATCGGGAAGCCTTCGAGGGCGCGGGCGCTGTACTCGCGGCCGTTGGGGCCGGGCGGGGGTAGCGGGAGTGGGCGGCGGAGGTCGATCCAGCGGCTGAGCAGGACCGCGCCGACCACCAGGAGGCCGGTGCCGGAGGCGCCGATCAGGATGCCGCCGATGACGGGGCGGTCCTCCTCCTCGGCCATGCCGAGGGCGATCTCCTCCAGGACGAGCAGGCCGAGCACGGTGAGCAGCACCGCGGCTTCGGCGGGGCGCGGGTGGGTCCGGGACGTCGTCATGCGGAACCTCTTCCTCGGCGGGGCGGCCGGGGGTTTCGGGCGGGCGCGGCGATTCACCTTCCGTACAACGGGCGGTGGGCGGCCCGGGGCACGCGTCACGGTTCAGGCGGTGAAATCGCGGATGAGAATTGACGGACCGTCAAGAAGGCGATGTGGACGGCTTGTTGGCCGATCGGGAAGGGTCGGCCGGGTGGGCCGTCTGGCGGAGGCTGCGACCGCACCTCCTTCCGGTCGGGCGCACCTGGGCGGTGCGTGCGTCGACGGGGCGAGGGGCCCGACCAGGGGTGGGCTTCGGGTCAGCATAGCCTGGGCATGCCAACTTCGACAGGCTTGTCGAAGTTGCGGAACCCGGGCTCGCGGTGGGGTGCCCGGAGGTGTCCGACCGGCTACTTTGAGTACGGAGCTCCGCTTCCACGGCCGGCCTTCGCGGCAGGGTTCCACAGCGCCGGGTGCCACAGCCGGGTTCCGCAGCCGGGTTCCACGGCCGGGATTCACGGCGGTAGGGGAGATCGGGGCCGATGGGGCTCACCAACCACAAGCTGCTGGCGCTGACGGCGCTGCTCGCGGTGTTCACGGTGCTCGGCACGCTCTGGGTCTGGCCCCGGCTGGCCGTCCGGAGCTGGCCCGCGATGTTCCTGCGGCTCGGCACCATCGCCGTCACCCAGCTGGCCCTACTGGTCACGCTGGGGCTCGCCGTCAACGACTACTTCGTGTTCTACAGCAGCTGGTCCGACCTGCTGGGGCGCGAGCACGGCGCGGGGGTGATCCGGGGGACGGGCGGCGGTACGGGGACGGGCGGCGGAACCGGTGCGGGCAGCGGCACCGGTGCGGGCGCGGCCGGCGTGCAGGTGCTCGGCCCGGCGGAGATCACCGGCGCGGGGGCGGTCGGCAGCGATCCGGCCCGGATCGGGCGGCTCGACCGGGTGCGGCTGCCCGGGGCGACCACCGGGCTGAGCTCCGACGGCTACGTCTACCTGCCGCCGCAGTACTTCCAACCCGGCGGCGAGGCACGGCACTTCCCGGCCGTGCTGGTGCTGACCGGCTTCCCCGGCGACGCCGCCAACCTGGTCACCAAGCTGCGCTACCCGGCGGCCGAACTCGACCTGCTGCGCAAGGGGTCGATGCAGCCGACCGTCCTGGTGCTGATGCGGCCCTCGCCGACCATGCCCCGGGACAGCGAGTGCGAGGACATCCCGAACGGGCCGCAGGCGCAGCGCTACTTCACCACCGACGTGCCCGCCGACCTGCGGGCCTCCTACCGGGTGCTGGACGGCACCGGCAGCCTGGGGATCGTCGGCGACTCGACCGGCGGCTACTGCGCGGTCAAGCTGGGCATGGAGCACCCGCGGACCTTCCCGGCGGCCGTCTCGCTCTCCGGCTACTTCAAGGCGGCGGAGGACGTCACGACGGGCGACCTCTTCGCGGGCGACCCGCAGCGCCGCGCCGAGGCCGACCTCGACTGGCGCCTGGCCCACCTGCCGATGCCGCCCCTGGCGGTGCTGCTCGCGGACAGCAAGGAGGACGGCAGCACCTACGCCGACTCCAGCGCCTTCGCGGCGGCGGCCCGTCCGCCGCTGGTGGTCGACCAGGAGACGGTCGACACCGGCGGCCACAACTTCACCACCTGGGGCCGGCTCATCCCGCCCGCCCTCGGCTGGCTGAGCGCCCACCTGCGCGTCCCGGAGTAGCACAAGTGGGCGTCAGCAGAAGGCCGGTGACGATCTGTCAGCGGGCCAGCAGGGGGAGCGGCGCGCCGGTGCGGGCCGGGAGTTCGAGGCGGGTGAGGAGGGCCGAGGGCGAGACCTCGACCACCCGGCAGCCGGCCCGGTGGCGGCAGTGGCGGGCGACCGAGCCGTGCCGCAGGCGGTCCAGGCGGCGGCGGGTGGCGGCGCCGAGGACGAGCAGGTCCGCCGGGCCGGTGACGGCGCCGACCAGGGCGGGGCCGGGCTCGGCGTTGACCACCAGCGGGTGGATGACCAGGTCGGACGGGTAGCCGCCGTAGGCCTGGTCGAAGGCGACGTCGAGGCGTCGCCGGGCGGCGTGCTCCAGTTCGGAGAGCGGCCGTAGGCCGTCCCGCTCGTTGGCGGCCCAGGCGGCCACGGGCACCAGCACCGCCTGGTGCCGGGCCGCCTCGCCGACGGCGTGGTAGAGGGCGGCCAGACTGCTCAGTGATCCGCTCAGGCCGACGATCACTCGGGTGGTCCCGGTCATGGCCGTTCGCCTCCGTCTCTCCGGCGGCTCTCTCCATCGGGCTCCGCCGGTTCGGAACTCCTTGCTTCGGATGTCTCCAGTGAACCCCGGAACGGAGCCGTCCGTACCGCCGCTGACACCACCATGACGCGGGTCGCCCACATTTTGACAGCGCTCTGACGGGCCGGTCGGGATCCCCCGGCCGATCGCTCAGCCCAGCCCCGGGACGAACTGGACCAGCAGGTCGATCGCCTTGATGCCGAGGAACGGCAGCACCAGCCCGCCCAGTCCGTACACCCGCAGGTTGCGCCGGAGCAGGTCGGTCGCGGAGGCCGGCTGGTAGCGCACGCCGCGCAGGGCGAGCGGGATCAGGGCGACGATGATCAGCGCGTTGAAGATGATCGCGGAGGCGATCGCCGAGGTGGGGCTGTGCAGCTCCATGATGTTGAGGTGGTGCAGCCCGGGGTAGGCGTTCGCGAACATCGCGGGGATGATCGCGAAGAACTTGGCCACGTCGTTGGTGATCGAGAAGGTGGTCAACGCGCCCCGGGTGATGAGGAGTTGCTTGCCCACCCGGACGATCTCGATCAGCTTCGCCGGATTGGAGTCGAGGTCGACCATGTTGCCGGCCTCCTTGGCGGCCGGGGTGCCGGAGTTCATCGCGACGCCGACGTCGGCCTGGGCGAGGGCGGGGGCGTCGTTGGTGCCGTCGCCGGTCATCGCGACCATGTTCCCGGCGGCCTGTTCGCGCCGCAGGTGGGCGAGCTTGTCCTCCGGGGTGGCCTCGGCGAGGAAGTCGTCCACCCCGGCCTCGGCGGCGATGGCGCGCGCGGTCAGCGGGTTGTCCCCGGTGACCATGACGGTACGGATGCCCATCCGCCGCAGCTCGGCGAAGCGTTCGGCGATGCCCTCCTTCACCACGTCCTTGAGCTCGACCACGCCCAACGCCCGTGCGCCGTGCCGGTCGTGGACGGCGACCAGCAGCGGGGTGCCGCCGGCCCCGGCGATCCGGTCCACCAGCGGCTCGGCCTCCGCCGGCAGCCGCCCGCCGGAGTCCGCGACCCAGCGGGCGACGGCGTTCGCCGCGCCCTTGCGGACCAGGCAGGTGGTGCCGTCCGGCCAGGTGAGGTCGACGCCGCTCATCCGGCTGTGGGCGGTGAACGGCACGGGCTGCTGCTCGCCGAGTTCGCCGGGGGAGCGCGGCGGCACCCAGTACTGACGGTTCGTCAGTTCGACCAGTGAGCGCCCCTCCGGTGTCCCGTCCGCGACGGAGGCCAACTGGGCTGCCTCGGCGAGCTGTTCGGTGGTCGCCCCGGGCAGCGGGTGCAGGGCGACGGCCCGGCGGTTGCCGTGGGTGATGGTGCCGGTCTTGTCGAGCAGCAGCACGTCCACGTCCCCGGCGGCCTCCACCGCCCGGCCGGAGAGGGCGACCACGTTGCGCTGCACCAGCCGGTCCATCCCGGCGATGCCGATCGCGGAGAGCAGGGCGCCGATCGTGGTCGGGATCAGCGCGACCATCAACGCGACCAGCACGATGGTGGTCTGGGGCGCGTGCGCGTAGACGGCCATCGGCTGGAGCGAGACCACCGAGAGCAGGAAGACGATGGTCAGGGATGCCAGCAGGATGTTGAGCGCGATCTCGTTCGGCGTCTTCTGCCGGTCGGCGCCCTCGACCAGGGCGATCATCCGGTCCACGAAGCTCTGCCCGGGGCGGGAGGTGACCCGGACGACCAGGTGGTCGGAGAGCACCCGGGTGCCGCCGGTGACGCCGGTGCGGTCGCCGCCGGACTCGCGGATGACGGGTGCCGACTCCCCGGTGATCGCCGACTCGTCGACCGTGGCGACGCCCTCGACCACCTCGCCGTCCCGCGGGACCACCTCGCCGGCCGGGACGAGCACGATGTCGTGCACCATCAACTGCTCGGCGGGGATGACCTCGTGGCGGTGGTCGCGGGTGCCGACCCGCCAGTGCAGCAGCCGCCGGGCGGTGGTGGCGGACTGGGCGCGGCGCAGGGACTCGGCCTGCGCCTTGCCGCGGCTCTCCGCGACGGCCTCGGCGAGGTTGGCGAACAGCACGGTCAGCCAGAGCCAGAAGGAGATCACCCAGGCGAAGACGCCCGGGTGGAGGACGGCGCTGATCGTGGTGAGCGCGGAGCCCGTCTCCACCACCAGCATCACCGGGTTGCGCATCATGGTGCGCGGGTGGAGCTTGCGGACGGCGGCGGGCAGCGCCTCGGCCAGCTGGCGGCGGGTGATCAGCCGGCGGCGGCCGCCCGGCGAGGTGGGCCGGTGGCTCGGCGGCGGCTCGGGCGCGGGGGCCGCGGTGCGCTCCGGGCGGCGGAACCAGTTCTGCTGGTCGGGGGTGTTGTCCGGGGTGGTGAGGGCCGAACGGCGCATCGTCTCGGGGGACCTTCCGGGCCGCCCCGGTTCGTCGGGGGCGGCGGGTTCGGGTGGGGCTGCGGGGACGGCGGACAGCCCACCACCGGAGAACCGGGGGACATGCCGCTCTTGACACAGGATTGGCGGCGAAACCCCCGTCCTTGACGGAGCTCTGACACCGCCGCCGGCCGACCGCCGGACCGCTGTCAGGAAGGCGTCAAGGACGGGCCCCGGGCCGTACGCCCTGCGTCAAGGGCGGGTGCGGTCGGTGTGCGGAGGGTCTCCACTGGAGGGGTGCGGCCGCCCGGGCCGTCGTCTGGAGGGACCCCGCCATGACCACTGTCACCGCCGTCATCGACGTCGACGAGCCGCTGGAGCGGACGGTCCGCCTCGTGCCCGCCGCCTGGCGCCGGGACCGCCCCGAGCCGCCGGAACCGTCCCCGGCCGCCGACCGGGACCGCACCCGCCCGGCGAACTGCCGCTTCGCGATGCACTACGAGGACTGACACCCGTCAGGGCGTCCCGCCGTCCACGCGCCCACCCAGAGGAGCAGCCGCCATGACCCAGCTCATCGCCCCGCCCGTCCCCACCACCCCCGGGACCGCCCCTGGAGCCGTCTCCGCCGACGTGCTCGGCGGCCCCTGGCCGGCCACGGCGCGGCCCGGCCGGGGAGCCGATCTGCTGATCGGCGGGGTCGGGCTGGCCGAGGCCGCCGAGCGGTTCGGCACCCCGCTGTACGTGCTGGACGAGGCCGAGGTCCGGGGACGGGCCCGGGCGTACCGGCGGGCGCTGCCGCACGCCGAGGTGCTGTACGCGGCCAAGGCCTTCCTCTGCAGCGCGATGGCCGACTGGGTGGAGCAGGAGGGGCTGGGCCTGGACGTCTGCTCGTCGGGCGAGCTGTGGCTGGCGGTCTCGGCCGGCTTCCCGGCGCAGCGGATCCTGCTGCACGGCAACGCCAAGTCCCCGGAGGAACTGCGGCTGGCGCGGCGGCTGCGGGTCGGGCGGATCGTCATCGACGGCCCGGCGGAGATCGCGCGGCTGGCCGCCCTGGTGGCCGCCGACACGCCGCAGAAGGTGCTGGTCCGGATCGTCCCGGGGATCGCCGCCGGACACCACGCGGCGGTGCGGACCGGGGTCGGCGGGCAGAAGTTCGGCTTCCCCGTCGAGGGCGGCGACGCGGCCGACGCGATCGCCCGGGTGCTCGACCAGCCGGGGCTCGAACTGGCGGGCCTGCACTGCCACCTGGGCTCGCAGATCACCTCGGTCGAGCCGTACCTGGAGGCGGTGGACGCGGTGGTGCGGCTGCTCGCCGAGACCCGGGACCGGCACGGCGTCGAACTGCCCGAACTGGACCTCGGCGGCGGCCACGGCATCAGGTACCTGCCCGGGGACGAGGAGTTGGACCTCGCCGAGTTCGCCGTCCAGGTCACCGACCGGCTGGCGGTGCGCTGCGCCGAGGCCGACCTGGACGTGCCCCGGCTGATCGTCGAACCCGGCCGCGCGATCGCCGGACCGGCCGCCGTGGCGGTCTACCGGGTGCTGTCCGTCAAGCACACGGCGGACGGCCGCTGCTTCGTCGCGGTGGACGGCGGCATGAGCGACAACCCGCGCCCGGCCCTGTACGGATCGCCGTACACGGTGCGGCTGGTCGGCCGCCGCTCGGAGGCGGGGGAGACGCGGGTCGACGTGGTCGGCCGCCACTGCGAGGCCGGGGACGTGCTCGTCCGCGACGCCGCACTGCCCGCGGACCTGCGCCCCGGCGACCTGCTGGCGATGCCGGCGGCCGGCGCCTACCAGCTGTCCATGGCGTCCGGCTACAACCTGGTCGGCCGCCCGGCCGTGGTCGCGGTGAAGGACGGCCGGGCCCGCCTGCTGATCCGGCGCGAGACGGTCGAGGACTTCCGCCTGCGCGAGGTCGGCCGCTGACGGCGGACGGCGGCCGCGTGGGAAGTCGGCCCGGCTGACTTCCCACGCGGAACCAGGCGAATTTCGCCGTCAGCCGCTCGCGGAGGCCCCCGGGCCGGCGCCGCGCGGGACGCAGGGGGCGACGACGGTCAGGTGCAGGGTATCTGGCGCCGTACCGGGATCGCCCATCACGACCGAGGCGGTGAACCTGTTCGCGTCGTTGGACAGGTCCAGCCGCTTGTCGTCCCTGTGCTCGACGGACTCGATTTTATCGGAGTGATGATCCTTTTCGGGCGGGTGTTGATCGAATCCAACCGGTCGGGGCCTTGCCGGCGAGGGCAAAAATGCAGGTGAAAGGGCTCGGCGGCCGCCGGTAGGGTCCGCGCGTGACGAACTGGCGTGAGATCTACGAGAACGACTGCGAACTTCCCCCGGGGCGCGGGCTGGACGAACTGACCGCGGAGTTGGCGGTGGCTCTGGGGGATCCGGACCCGGAGGTCAGGGACGGTTACCCGTACGCGGTGCTGGACGCCTGGATACGGGGCGGGGTGATCGACGGTGAGGGGTGCCTGGCGCTCGGGGACCTGATGGCGGAGCGCTTCAGCGATCCGCGGATCGAGGCCAGGACGTTCGCCCCGCTCGTCCTGAAGATGATCGTGGGTCAGGGGGTGCTCAGGCCGTCGTGGCTCGACGCGTTCGCCGGCTGGTACCGCGCGGAGGCCGACCTGCGGGGCCGTGACGACGCGCTCGGGTGGCTGCACGCGGTGGCGCACGGCGCGGACCTGCTGGGGGCCTTCGGCCTGCGGCCCGAGGTCGACCCCGAACCGCTGCTCGCGCTCGCCGCCGAGCGTTTGCTGGCCCCGACGGAGTACCTGTTCGCGGAGCGGGAGGACGACCGGCTCGCCAAGGCCGTGGCCCTCGTCCTCACCCGCCCCGACCTGACACCGGAGCGGTCGACCGCCTGGCTGTCGCCGATCGCCGAGGCCCTCGCCCCGTACGAGCGCGGGCCGATGCCGGTCTGGGCCTCCAACACGGTGCGCACCCTGCGCGCCCTGTACGTGCTGGCGGACCTCGGTGTTTCGGTTGAGCGCGGGGGCCGGCCCGTCCCGCTCGTCCACGGTGAGGTGGTCAAGGCCCGGGTGGCCGAGGTCCTGCGCCCGGTGCTCCCGTAGCGCCGCGCGGCCGGGAGCGCGAGAAGTCGGCCCGGCCGACTCCTCGCGCGGGCCCCGTTCGCGCCCGGCCCCGAGCGTCCCGGGGAGGCTAGTCCGCCTGCTGGTCCCGGGACGGCATGTCCGTGGTCGCGGGCAGTCCGAGGTGCTCGCGCAGTTCACGTCTGCCCAGATCCGTGACGGCGAGGGCGCGGGTGGTTCCGATCCGGGTCAGCCACCCCGCGGCCAGGGCGTGCCCGCAGACGGCGGCGCCGACGGCCCCGCCCAGGTGCGGGCGCCGTTCGGTCCAGTCCAGACAGGCGCGTACCAGCGGCCTGCGGGAGGCGTCGGGCAGTGCGATGCCCAGGTCTCCGAGCCAGGCCGCCCCCTTGACGGTGAGCGACGGATCGGCTCCCCAGCCCAGCAGGCCGCGATCGGCCATCGAGTCGGTGACGGCCAGGCCCAGTTCCCCGGCCAGATGGTCGTAGCACAGCCGGGCCCGGGCCAGGGCCCGCTGCCGCCCCGAGCCCGACAGCGAACGCGGTCCGGGGGCGCGGTGCGGCGCGAGCGCGGCGAGGCTCTCGATCAGGGCCATCACGCGCGGATCGGCCATTCGCAGGTAGCGGTGGCGCCCGTGCCGTTCCTCGACGAGGAGTCCGCCGCGTACGAGCACGTTCAGGTGCTCGGTCGCGGACGAGGCCGCGACACCGGCGTGGCGGGCCAGTTCCTTGGCCGTCCAGGCCCGGCCGTCCAGCAGGGCCAGACAGAAGTCCGCCCTGGTGCCGTCGGCCAGCAGCCTGGCCACGACGGCCAGGTCCACACCGACGTCCCGGCTCTCGCGCTGATCGTCCATGCCTTCGATTGTCGTCGGTCTCGATTCGGGATGGGCCGAAGCGTCCGCGCCCTATCGTCCCGTACCGGCCGAGGCCACCGCGTCCTCCGCCCGTACCCCTTCCGCCGACCGCCCTGGGAACCTCATGCCCGCCACCGACAGCACCCCACCGAACCCCTGGCCCGGCATCGGCCTCACGGTCACCGATGCCCCGGAGCCCACCGACGTATCGCTCGTCTCCGATGCCCTGGACCGGTTCAACACCGACACGACCGCCATCGACGACCGCCGCCCGCTGGCCGTCCTGGTGCGCGACTCCCGGACCGGCCGGGTGATCGGCGGTCTGACCGGTCGCACCTCACTCGGGCTGTTCTTCCTCGACCTGTTCTTCCTGCCGCGCGAGCTGCGCGGTGGCGGCCTGGGCAGCGAGATCCTGCGCCGGGCCGAGAACGAGGCCCGCGCACGCGGCTGCCGCACGGCGGTGCTGTACACGATCAGCTTCCAGGCGCCCGGGTTCTACGCGAAGCACGGCTGGCGACGCCTGGGCGACGTCCCGTGCGACCCGCCGGGCACCAGCAGGGTCTTCATGACGAAGGACCTCGCCCCGCCGGCGGCCCCCTGAATCGGCCGGGCCGCACCGGGGCGGGTCATGCCGGAGCAGGACCCGCCGGCTGTTGCTCTGGTCAGTCGTGCGGCGGGCGGCGTCCTGGCTGATCGGTTGCGCGAGAAGTCGGTTGGGTCGACTTCTCGCGCAAGTGTGTTCAGGTGTTGGGGATTTCGCCGGCTTTGAGGGCGGTGACGAAGGCGGACCATGCGGCAGCCTGGAAGACGAGTGCCGGGCCGTTAGGGTCCTTGGAGTCCCGGATGGGAACGGTGCCGGTGAAGCCGTCGGCGACCTCGATGCAGTTGCCTTGGTTGCCACTGAACTTGCTCTTGCGCCAAGCGGCGTGCTTCAGGTTGTCCCGACCCGGGTCGATCATTCGAGTTCCTTCGCAATCTGTGTGACGAGCCGCCGCGTTGGCCCTACGTCGAGGGCGGCTGCCCGAAGCCGATTAAAGGCCTGGTCATAGGCTGTTACATCGTCATCTCGTTCGAGGTAGAGGCTACTGCTCAGAGCTTCGGTGTACACCACATCGAGATCGTTCCGGACAGGGAACTCCAGGATCACGAAGGAGCCGAGTACACCGGGATGCGCGCCAGCCTCGAATGGCACGACCTGCAAGGTCACGTTCGGTTCCTTGGAAGCAGCGATGAGCTGCTGAAGCTGTTTTGCCATGATGGCCTTGCTGCCAACGACCCGCCGGAGTGCGGCTTCATCCACGATCGCCCAGAGCTTGAGTGGGTCCTCTCGCCGTAGCGTGGCGTTCTGGCGCGCCAATCGGACGTCGACCAGGGCATTGACCTCCTCGGCTGTCCCCTCGGGTTGGAGCTTTCGAGTCACCGCCCGTGCGTAGTCGGCGGTCTGGAGCAGCCCAGGGATCAACGACGATTCGAAGTTCCGGATTGCCACAGCCTCCGCCTCGAAGCTGATGAACGAGGCGTAGTGCTTCGAGATCACATCCGAGTACGGCTGCCACCACACCCGACGCTTGCCCTCGCGTGCCAGCGTCGCGAGCGCCTCGCGGGCTTCCGGGTCGGTGACCTGGTAGACGTCGAGAAGTATCCCGACTTCGTTCGCGCGCACGCCGTAGCGGCCGTTCTCCAGTCGGCTGACCTTGGACTGGTGCCAGCCGAGTCGTGCTGCCACTCCGTCAACCGTGAGGCGCAGGCCCTCCCGGATCTTTCGGAGCTCTGAACCCAGCATCCGGCGGCGCACCGTGGGCATCGCGGTCACGCTCCGGCCTCCCCTCATCGCGCTCAGTTGTTGCTCCACAGTCTGGCGTGACGGATGGGGATTCGTCACGTCAGATTCCAAAGAGCATATGCGAATTGATGTTCCGGGTTGCGAGATCACAGTCGCAAGGGTCATGCTACCTGGCGTAGTGCATTGCTCTACAAAGCGTGATCCTGGTGGCTCATCGCTCGGGCATCCCTTTGCCATCCGCCGCCCTTGGGTCGCACCCTTTCCCCGCCCCACCCGGAGGAGGCCCTGCCATGCCCGGAACGTTGGAGAAGTACTCCTGTCGGCTGCCCCGTCAATGCAAGTCCGTCGCCGATGCCACGCCGTCGACCGCTCGAATCGGAGACTCGCGGTGAGTGACGGGTTCCCCTTCTCCGTGAGTGTCGAGATCGTGGGCCTCACCAAGCCCACCGTCTTCGACAGCCTCTTCGACGCCCTCGACGTCCTCCGGGCCGGACTCGCCCTGCTCGCGTTGGACGCCGACCAGGCCGCCGACCTCAACAGCCGGTTCGGCCCTCGGTCCGCCGGGGAGATCGGCCACCGGCTGTACCACTTCGGCGCGGTGGGGGCCGTCGCGTTCGTCGGGCCCGACCCGTTCCCGGTCTACGTGCGTCGAGTGGCCTTCGATTGACCGGATATGAATGATTCTGTCGGCGTATCGGTCATATCGCATGAGGCAGTTGGTGCGAACGTGACCATTTGTGGCGAGCCGCTGTTAGGCTGCGCGCCTGAATACGAACTCTCCACGATGTAAAAGGACTTGGAAGAGCGCGTGAAGCTCTCTTCCTCGCCGTCGCCGCCGACACCCGAGGAGCCACGTGAGACCCGAAGACGTCCCCCTGCTGTTCCAGGAGTTGGCCCGTGAGTTCGCCGACGTCACCGGCATGTCGGTGGCGGCGACCGGTTCACTCGCCCGCGGCGACCACCGCACCGGGCCGGACGGAGACGTCGTCTCCAACCTCGACCTGATCCACCTCGTGGCCGAGGACGCGCCCGTGCCGGAGGTCCGGGCCGTGGTGGGGCGGCGGATGCGGCGGATCTCCGACGCCTTCGGGATCGAGACGACGTCCGTCATCGCCCGGCTTCCGGCGTTCCGGCTGGCCGGCCACGCCCACTACCGGATCAGCATGCGGCCCGAGTGGTTCTGCGACGGCCTCGGGCTCGGGCCGGAGGCCTTCGACCTGCCCGGCCACGAGGACGACCCGCGCGCGGCGCTGGCCTGGATGATGCAGCCCGTCCCCTACTACCTGGCGAAGGCGACCGTCCAGGATCCGCCGACCAACCTGGCCAAGGCCCGCAGGGCCGCGACGCGGCTGGCCGACCGGTTCGACCTGGCCGGGATACGCGACGACCTCGACAACCTCCCGCGGGCCCTGCGCACCCTGATCGCCGAACGGGGCCTGACCCCGCTCGAATCCACCGCCCGCTACCTCGACGCCCCCACCCACCCCGCCGTCGCGCAGCGCGTCCGCGACGCGGTCTTCGTCGAGAGCATGGGGCTGCCGTCCGCCGACTCGATGGTCGTCCTGCTGCCGTCCGCCTCGAACTGACCCCCACCGGAGAACATCCCATGTCCACTCGGCAGCACGTGGAGATCCTGCCCCCGCACCCGTTGCGGGCCGGCTACGACCGGGCCCTGGAGCGCGGGTCGATCGCCGACGACTTCCAACGGCGCCTGGAACCATCCCACTTCAACCCCGGCTACCTCGGCGCCCTGACCTCACGGGTCGAACAGGCCCTGGTCCGGGACCCGGCCGACGAGGCCATGCGGTGGCGCCTGGCGTTCCTGCTGCTCCAGAACAACGCCACCGCGGCCGCCGTCGAACGGGCCGAGGAACTGCTCGCGGACGCCACCCTCCCGCAGGCCCGGCGCCTGGCCCAGCTGGTGGCCGGGATCCGCGGCCGGGCCGACCGGCCGCGTACGGGCCGGCGCGTGCGGCGGGTCAACTGGTCGATCAACAACCGCTGTCCGATGTCCTGCCAGGGCTGCTACAACCCGTTCGCCGCCGAGCAGATCGACCTCGCCCAGGCGGACCGGATCATCGGGAAGCTGGCCGCGCACGGGACGACCGACCTGGTCCTGGCCGGCGGCGACCCGCTGCTGTGGCCGCCGATCTTCGACGTCGTCGACCATGCCATCGCCGCCGGGCTCAAGGTCGGCCTCGACACCACCGGCTACACGCTCACCGCCGAGAAGCTCGCCCGGCTCCGGGGGCTGTCCTCGCTGCGGCTGCCGCTGGACGCCGTCACCGCGGACGTGCAGCGGGCGTTCCGTCGCAGTCCGGACAGCAAGCTGCTGGACGCGCTGCTGGAATCCCTCGCGCTGTGCGACGCCGAGGGCTTCGACCGGGTGCGGGTGCACACCGTGGCGAGTGCCGAGAACCTCCACCAACTGCCGGAGCTCGCGGCCGAGATCATGTCGCACCCCTCGGTCGCCCAGTGGGTGATCTTCCAGTGGTGGGGCCGACGGGCGTCGCCGGACACGGTCCGCCGGCTCGGGGTGGCGGTCGAGGACGTCCGCGAGGTCGTGGACGGCATCCGGCGCGACCACCCCGGCCGGGAGATCCACCTCGCGGAGAGCAGCGAGCGGGAGCTGCTCAACTGGATGATCCAGTCGAGCGGACAGGTCGTCACCTTCGGGTCGGGGGCCGAGGAGGAGTTCATCCTGGGCAACCTCCTGACCGACGAGGTCGAGGAGATCCTGACCCACCCGATCCTGGACTTCGAAGCCATGTCGCGCGGGATCCCGGTCACCCCGGGGACGCGGTTCCCCGGCGCCGACGGGGAGCTGCCGTCGGCGGAAGACTGAGTCCGGGTGAGCGGCTGACGGGCGGCCGGGACGCGGGACGGTCGGACCCCCGGCGGGCACCGGGCGCTCGGCGCTGCGCGCTGCCCGCCGGGGACGGTCGGATCAGGCCGCGAGCAGGTACCAGCCCCCGAGGCCGCTGCACATGCTCGCGTTGTAGGTGCCGGCGCGGAAGCCGGCCGGAACGGGCTGGTAGGGGCACATGTACTCGCCGACGCGGGCCAGTTGCTGGTACCACGAGCCGATGTTGCCGCAGCCGGAGTTCATGTGGCCGGTGAGCACGTACCCGGGCGGGATCGGTGAGCCCGCGCAGGTGTACTGGCCGTCGCGAGGCACTTCCAGGTACCAGTAGTCGATGCCGCTGCAGCCGGTGGCGTTGTGGAGGGTGATCACGTAGCCGGGGGGAATCGGCGAGGTGGCGCAGGTCCAGATGCCGTTCTGCACGGGCTGGATGTACCAGGCCCCGGCCTTGTTGCACCCGCTCGGCTGGCGCTGGGTGATCACGTAGCCGTCCGGTATGGGTGTGCCGGGACAGACCCAGCCGGGGGAGGCCTGGGCGGCGGCGACCGGTGCCGCCGCCGGTGCCGCGGTGGCCGTGCCGGCGGCCGTGCCGGTGAGGACGGCCACGAGCAGGGTGACCACCCCCACCGTGGCGGCGAGCCGGCCCCGGACCGTCGCCGTCCATGAACGACCGGGCACGTGGCGATGCTTGATGTTCACTACTCACCAGTCCAATCGACGGGTCCGCGGAGCGCCGCGCGATGGCCGTACGGCGCCGTGCCGCGAAGCTGGAGCGACCCTAGTCGGCGGGGTGGCGGGGCCGGTCGAAAGTGGATGGATGCATGACAAATCTGGCCGGAAACCGATCCGGGGCCAGCCCGCCGGGTCGGGCCACCGGCTGATAACGGAACGGTTGCGGAGCCCGTCGTTCCCCTCTCCAGGTCTTGACGGCACGGGGAGGGCGGGCGTTTGCTGTGTCCGCTCGTTGGAACCTGTTTGGTTCTGGTTTGTTTTGTGTGTTTGAACGTTCAAAACAGCCAAGCAACCCCCGCCTGCGCTCAGCACCCCCTCGCGCCACCCCTCGCACCACCCCCTTCGCACCACAGCCTTCCGGCGCCACCCCACCGAGAGGAATGCAATGTCACACCTTTCCCGACGCGACCTTCTCCGCGCCTCCGGAGCCGGCCTGCTGGCCGTCGCGGCCGGCGGCTCCCTCGCGGCCTGCGGCGGCGGCTCCGGCTCGGGAGGCGCCGCCGGCGGGGGCGCCGACACCGGCACGATCACCGTCTGGTCCTGGGCCACCGCCGCCGACGCCCTGCGCGGCATCGTCCCGGCCTTCGAGAAGGACAACCCGGGGATCAAGGTCGACGTCCAGGACATCGGCGAGCCCGCCATCTGGGACAAGATCACCGTCGGCCTGGCGGCCGGCGGCCAGGGCCTCGGCGACGTCCTGCACATCGGCTGTGACTACCTGCCCGGCTACCAGGAGAAGTTCCCCGGCGGCCTGGCCGACCTCTCCGCGCTCGGCGCCGACGCGTACAAGGACAGGTTCGCCAAGGGCCTGTGGCCGGTCGTCACCGGCAAGGACGGCCACGCCTACGCGCTGCCCTGGGAGGTCAACGCGCTCGGCTTCTTCTACCGCAAGGACTACTTCGACAAGGCGGGCATCGACCCCGAGGCCTTCGCCACCTGGGACGACCTGCTCGCCGTCGCCGACCGCTTCAAGGCCGCCAACCCCGGCATCGCCCTGATCGGTGTCAACCGGGCCGCCAACCCCACCCCCGACCTGGACTTCCTCCAGGGCCTGATGCAGCTCCAGGGCGCCTTCTACTTCGACCTCCAGGGCAAGATCACCGTCGCCTCGGAGCCGGCCGTGCGGGCCCTGACGATCATCAAGCGGCTGGACGAGGCCGGGCTGATCGGCGACACCCCCGGTGTCCAGAGCTGGCCGCCGGTGATGAAGACCGGCAAGCTCGGGGCGGCCGCGATGCCCACCTGGGTCGCGCACTACCTGGAGAAGAAGTTCCCCGACCAGAGCGGCAACTGGCGCCTCACCAAGCCCCCGGCGGTCACCCCCGGCGGCAAGCGCACCGCCCTGGTCAACTCCACCCACCTGGCCGTCGCCGCCTCCAGCCCGCGCCGCCGCGCCGCCTGGAAGTTCGTCGAGTACGCGCTCACCCGCGCCGCCTCGGTCAACACGATGTTCAACGCGGGCGGCGTCTTCCCGGCCCTCACCGAGGCCTACACCGACCCGATGTACGCCGCCCCCAGCGCCTTCTACGGCGGCCAGCCGGTGCTCAAGACCTTCACCGACCTCGCCGTCGAGGGCGGGGACCCGACCAACTACTCCGGCGACTACGCCCGCGCCCTCAAGCTCGTCAGCGACGCCCAGACCAAGGTCTTCCTCAAGGGCGCCGACCCGGCCGCCGTCCTCCAGGACGCCGCCAAGCAGCTCGCCCAGCAGACGGGACGCGGTATCGCATGAGTGCCGCCAGCCCGCCCGCCGCCCTCGCCAAGGGGCCCGAGGGGTCACAGGGGTCCAAGGGATCCGCGGGGCCCGGCCGCTCCGGCCGGCTCCGCCGCGCCCGCTGGCGCCGCGGCGCCGTGCCGTACCTGCTGCTCGCCCCCGCCCTGCTCACCTTCGGCGTGTTCAAGGCCTACCCGGTCATCGACTCGCTGCTGCTCTCCTTCACCACCGGCTCCGGCGCCGCCACCCGCGACGCAGGCCTCGCCAACTACCGGCGCCTGCTGGACGATCCGCTGTTCTGGACGGCGCTGCGCAACACCGGCGAGATCCTCGTCGTCCAGGTCCCGCTGATGCTCGGCCTGGCCCTGCTGATGGCCGTCGGCATCAACTCCGCGCTGGTGCGCTGGCGTACGGTGTGGCGGCTCGGCGTCTTCATGCCCTCGGTCACCGGCCTGGTCGCCACCGGCGTGATGTTCGCCTACCTGCTCAAGGCCGACGACGGCGCCGTCAACTGGCTGCTGAACGCCGTCGGCCTGCCCTCCGTCGACTGGCTGGGCCAGCCCGTCTGGGCCCGGATGGCCGTCGTCGTGGTGCTCACCTGGCACTACACCGGCTACAACGCCGTCATCTACCTCGCCGGACTCCAGTCCATACCAAGGGAGTTGTACGAGGCCGCGATGGTCGACGGGGCCGGCCCGATCCGCCGCTTCACCTCGATCACCGTCCCCGCGCTGCGCCCGGTGCTGCTGTTCACCGTCGTGCTCTCGACCATCGGCACGCTCCAGCTCTTCGACGAGCCGTACGTGCTGACCGGCGGCGGGCCGGACAACGCCACCCTGACCGTCTCCATGTACCTGTACCAGAACGGCTTCCGGTACTTCGACTTCGGCTACGCCTCCGCCATCGCCTACGCGCTCACCCTGCTCGTCTCGGTGCTCGGCGCCGTCCAGATGCGCCTGATGGGGGAGAAGGACAAGTGAACCTCAAGAAACTGCGCGGCTGGCCGCTGACCTTCTTCCTGGCCGGCGTCACCGGGCTGTCGATCGCCCCCTTCTACTGGCTGGTGGTCTCCGCCACCCGCAAGGACACCGAGGTCTTCGACTGGCCGCCGAAGCTGCTGCCCGGCGGGAGCCTCGGCGAGAACCTGAGCCACCTGGAACAGAAGATCGGCCTGCTCCGGGTGGTCGGCAACTCCCTGCTGGTGGCGGGGGTCCAGACCCTGGGCGCCCTGGTCGTGGCGCTGCTCGCGGGCTACGCCTTCGCCAAGTTCCGCTTCCGCGGCCGCACCCTGCTCTTCGCGCTGCTGCTCTCCACCCTCGTGGTGCCCGAACAGGTCGTGCTGGTACCGCTGTTCAAGATGATGACGGACTTCGGTCTGCTGGACACCTACCAGGCGCTGATCCTGCCGGGCCTGTGCGTGCCGTTCGCCATCTTCCTGATGCGGCAGTCGCTGAGCAGCCTGCCGGACGAGCTCCTGGACGCCGCCCGGGTCGACGGCGCGGGCGAACTCCGGGTGCTGTTCAGCGTGGTGGTGCCGGTCATGCGGCCGGTGCTGGCGGCCCTGTCGATCTTCCTCTTCCTGGGCTCCTGGAACCAGTTCGTCTGGCCGCTGATCGCCCTGCGCAGCCCCGAGATGCACACCCTGCCGGTCGCCCTGGCGACGCTGCACGGCAACAAGTCCAACACCGACTACGGCGCGATCCTCTCCGGCACCGCGCTGTCCACCCTGCCGATGATGGTCCTCTTCCTGGTCCTGCAGCGGCAGTTCATATCCGGCCTGCTGGCCGGCGCCACGAAGGGCTGACCATGACCGAGACGAACGACACCGGCACGACCGTGAGCACGGCCGGCGCCACGGCCGGTACGAGCGGGACGACGGCCGGCGCGGCCGCGGCCGACGTCTGGGAGCCGCACGCCCCCACCGCCGCCGGCGGCCTGCGTCCGCTGTACGCCGACGGGCTGGACCTGCGGGTGAGCGGCACGGGCACGGCCCGGGGCGTCGCCGACGGCGTGGTGGAGGTGACGGCCGAGGGCCCGGGCGAGGTCCGGATCGAGTGGCGGGTGCCCTGCGTCGACGCCACCGCCCTCTGGACCCCCGAGCCGCGCGGCACCGGCTGGCTGCCCGCCGCCTGGAGCGCCCCGCGCCGCACCTCGCTGGCCAACGGCGCGCCGATCGCCGCGCTGGTCGGCACCGGCGACGTCGCCCTGAGCGCCTTCGCGGCCGACCGCCCGGACGTGCTGGCCGGGGCCGGAGTGGTCGAGGAGACCGGCGAGTTCCGGTTCTGGGCCCAGGCCACCGACCGGCTCACCGTCCGGATCGACACCTCGCGCCGGCACTTCGGGCGCGCCCTGGCCGACCTGGCCGCCTGGTGGGGCGAGGGCCGTACGGCCGACATCCCGGAGGCTGCCCGCCGTCCCGCGTACTCCACCTGGTACTCGATGCACCAGGACATCACCCCCAAGGGCGTCGAGACCCAGGCCGCGCTCGGCAAGGAGCTGGGCCTGGACGTGATCATCGTGGACGACGGCTGGATGACCGCCGACCGCACCCGCGGCTACGCCCACTGCGGCGACTGGGAGCCGGTCTCGCTGCCCGACACCGCCGCCCACGTCCGGCGGGTGCACGAGCTCGGGGTGCGCTACATGCTCTGGTACGCGCTGCCGTTCATCGGCAAGGACAGCGCCGCGTACCGGGAGATCGGCCACCTCGCGCTGGCCGACGCCGCCCACATGGGCGCGATCGTCGCCGACCCGCGCCACCCCGAGGTCCGGGCCTTCCTCACCGACCGGCTCGTCCGGGCCGTCGAGGAGTGGGGCATGGACGGCCTCAAGGTGGACTTCGTCGACTGGTTCGCCCGGGCCGCGGAGCGCGACGACGCCCCGCCGGCCCGCCCCGGCGCGGACTGCGCGAGCGTGGACGAGGGCGTGGAGCGGCTGCTCGCCGCGATCCGCGGCCGCATCACCGCCGCGAACCCGGAGGCGATGATCGAGCACCGCCAGCCGTACGTCAGCCCCGGCCTGTGGCCGTACGCCACCATGATCCGCGCCACCGACTGCCCGCTCAGCCCGCAGGAGAACCGGCAGCGGACCATCGACGTGCGGCTGGCCGCCGGGCCCGTCCCGGTCCACGCCGACATGCTGATGTGGCACCGGGAGGAGCCGGCCGAGCAGGTCGCCTGCCACCTGATCAACGTGCTGTTCTCGGTGCCGCAGATCTCCGTCGACCTCGCCACCCAGAGCGAGGGGCAGCGCGAGGCGATCGCCTTCTGGCTCGGCGTCTTCCGCGAGCACGCCGACACCCTCCAGCTCGGCGAGCTGCTCCCGGCCCGCCCGGACCTCGGCTACCCGATGGTCACCGCGCGCGGCACCGGCGCCGGTACCGACACCGGCACGGTGGCCGTGGCCCGCTACGCCGCGCTGCCGGTGGACGCCTCCGGCGACGACTGGCGCACCCTGCTGGTGGCCAACGCCGACGCCGACCCGGACGTCCGGCTCACCGGCGGCCGCGGGCAGGTGGCGGTGACGGTGCAGGACGCCCGGGGGCGTATCGTCCGGCAGGGCGAGGTCGAGCTGGACCGGGCGGACGTGATCCCGGTGCCGCGCGGCGGGCTGCTGACCCTGCGTCGCTGACCGCCTCCGGGGGCCGCCGGCCGGCTCCCGGGCCCCGGCCCGCTCCGCGTACCCGACCACGTCTGGAGAACCGCATGCCCGAGGGACCGCACCGGCCGCGCCGCGGCGCCACCACGATCGAGGAGGTCGCCCGGGCGGCCGGGGTCTCCCGGCAGACCGTCTCCAACGCGCTCAACGCGCCGCGGCGGGTCCGCCCGGAGACGCTGGACCGGGTGAACGCGGCGATCCGCGAACTCGGTTACCAGCCAGACCAGTCGGCCCGCTCGCTGCGCAGCGGCGCCCGGCGCACCCTCGGCTACCTCGCCCCGGTGGACGACCCGCTCGACCCCAACCCGCTGATGGCCGGCTTCCTGGAGGCCCTGGTCGACGCGGCCGGGGCGGCGGGGCAGCGGGTGCTGCTGTTCCGGCCGGGGCAGGGCGCGGCCGACCCGGTGGCCGCCATCGACGAACTGGTGGCGGCCCGTCAGGTGGACGGACTGGTGCTGGCGGACGTCCTGCACGAGGACGTCCGGATCGCCCACGCGGCCCGGCTCGGCGTCCCGTTCGCCAGCTTCGGCCGGACCGGGCCCGGCGAGCCCCAGCGCTGGGTGGACATCGGCAACGAGGCGGCGATGGCCGAGGTGGTGCGGCACCTCGCGGCGCTCGGCCACCGCCGGATCGGCTACCTCGGGGCCGCCGAGGAGCTGCCCTGGATGGCGGCGCGGCGGGCCGGGTTCCTGGCCGAGGCACGCCGGTTGGGCCTGTCCGCGGTGGCGGTGGGGGCTTCCGGGGCGGGGAGTTCCGGTACGGCGGCCGCGGGTTCCGTGGTGGCCTCCGTACGGGCGCTGCTGCGCGGGCCCGACCGGCCCACCGCCTTCGCGGCCGGCAGCGACCTGCTGGCGCTGGACGTGTACGAGGCGGTCCGGGCGGAGGGGCTGGTGGTCGGGCTCGGCGGGGTGGCCGTCACCGGGTTCCACGACACGCCGCTCTGCCGCCACCTCCACCCCGCGCTGACCTCGGTCCGGCTGCCGCTGCGGGCGATCGCCACGGCGCTGGTCGGCCGGCTGCTGGACCAGGTGCGCGGGGAGGCGGCGGCGGGGGAGGGGCTGGAACTGCCCACCGAGCTGGTGGTGCGGGGGAGTTCGGGCCGGCCCGGCTGAATCCTTCGGATCCGTCAGCCGGTTCGGCCCGTGTGGTCCGCCGTCGCGGCCACGATCAGCTCGCCGACCAGTCCGGCGGCGGCCGCCCGCTGCTCGGCGGGCAGGGCGTCGTCGGTGACCAGGACGTCCAGCTGGTCCAGGTCGGCGAAGGAGGCCAGGCCGACCGCGTTCCACTTGGTGTGGTCGGCCACCACGACCACCCGGCGGGCCGAGCGGAGGAAGGCGCGGTTGGTCTCCGCCTCGGCCAGGTTCGGGGTGGTCAGCCCGGCCTCGGGGGAGAGGCCGTGGCAGCCCAGGACCAGCAGGTTGACGTGCAGGGAGCGGATCGCCTGGTCGGCCACCGGCCCGACCAGCGCGTCCGAGGGGGTCCGCACACCGCCGGTGCGGATCACCGTGGCGGTGGACGGGGTGCCGTCCTCGGCGGGCTGTTCCAGCAGCTCGGCGATCCGCAGCGAGTTGGTCACCACGGTGAGGCCCTCGACCGCGCGCAGCCGCCGGGCGACCGCGTAGGTGGTCGTCCCGCTGGCCAGCCCGACCGCCGAGCCCGGCGGTACGAGCGCGGCGGCGGCCCGGGCGATCGCCTCCTTGGCGGGCAGCTCCCAGTGCGCCTTGGCCTCGAACCCGGGCTCGCCGGTGGCCGGCGCCTCGACCCGGACCGCGCCGCCGTGCACCTTGTGCACCAGGCCGCGGCGGGCCAGCGCGTCCAGGTCGCGCCGGACCGTCATGTCCGAGACCCCGAGGTCGCGGACCAGTTCGGTGACCCGGACCCCGCCGCGCGCGCGGATCCGCTCCAGGATCAGCACGCGGCGCTGTCCGGCGAGCGGTTGGGCGCTGTCAGCCATCGGGAGGCCTCCTTCGACCACGTCCGGTGCGTGGTCCTGGTGGATAATGTTTGAGATTGTAGCTTTCTGTTGATTCCGGTGTTCCACTCAGAGCTCAGAGGAAGAAGGGCCATGCCCGGGACGTCCCTGACCCAGCCCACCGTCAGGACCGTGACCGCCCTCGCGGACGGTCGGCAACTGATCTACTACGACAGCGGCGCGGCCTGCGCCGGCGACGCCGCCTGCGACGGCGGTACGGCCTGCGCTGGTGGCACGGCCTGCGACGGCGGCACGGCCGCCCGCCGCGGCGCCGTGGACGAGCGGCCGCTCGACCCGCAGACCCCCGGCTCCGAGGTCCGGCTCGACCCGGCCACCGGCGACTGGGTCACCATCGCGGCCCACCGCCAGGCGCGCACCTACCAGCCGCCGCCCGAGGAGTGCCCGCTCTGCCCGTCCCGGGACGGGCGGCACAGCGAGATCCCGGCCGCGGACTACCAGGTGGCCGTCTTCGAGAACCGCTTCCCCTCGCTGGCCGGCCCGCCCGCGGAGCCCGTCCGGGCCGCCGAGGGCCTGTGGACCAGCGGCCCCGGCGCCGGGCGCTGCGAGGTGGTCTGCTTCACCGCCGACCATGAGGCCTCCTTCGCCGACCTCACCCCCGAGCGGGCCCGGCTGGTCCTGGACGCCTGGACCGACCGCACCGCCGAACTCTCCGCCCTGCCCGGCGTGCGGCAGGTCTACTGCTTCGAGAACCGGGGCGCCGAGATCGGCGTCACCCTCGCCCACCCGCACGGCCAGATCTACGCCCTGCCCTTCACCGCGCCGCGCACCGCCCGGATGGCCGCCCGCGCCGCCGACCACCGCGCCACCGCCGGCCGCAACCTCTTCGACGACCTGCTCGCCGCCGAACGCGCCCACGGCGAGCGCGTCGTCCTCGCCGGGACGCACTGGACGGCCTTCGTCCCCTTCGCCGCCCGCTGGCCGTACGAGGTGCACCTGTACCCGCACCGCCGGGTGCCCGACCTGACCGCGCTGGACGCCGACCAGCGGGACGAATTCCCCACCCTCTACCTGGAGTTGCTGCGCCGCTTCGACCGGCTCTTCGGCACCGGCCGCACCCCGTACATCTCCGCCTGGCACCAGGCCCCCGCCGGACAGCGGGACGAACTCGCCCTGCACCTGGAGCTGTTCACCATCCGCCGCACCGCCGACAAGCTCAAGTACCTGGCCGGGGTGGAGTCCGGCATGGACGCCTTCGTCAACGACGTCACCCCCGAGCACGCGGCCCGCCGGCTGCGGGAGGCCACCGCATGAACGACTTCGCGCAGCTGTACGGCCGTCCGTTCGAGGGGGAGTGGGCCGCCCCCGGCCGGGTGAACCTGATCGGCGAACACACCGACTACAACCTCGGGTTCGTCCTCCCGATCGCCCTGCCGCAGACCGTCCGCGCCCAGGCCGCCCGCAGCGGGGACGGACAGCTGCGGCTCTGGTCCGCGCAGGGCCGGGAACTCGTCGCGCTCCCGGTCGACGACCTCGCGCCGGGCTCCGTGCCCGGCTGGGCCGGCTACCCGGCCGGGGTGGTCTGGGCGCTGCGCGAGGCCGGGTACCCGGTCGGCGGGGCGGACCTCCGGCTGGACAGCGACGTGCCCAGCGGCGCCGGGCTGTCCTCCTCCGCCGCACTGGAGTGCGCCGTCGCCACGGCCTACAACGACCTGTACGGGCTGGGCCTTTCGGCCGCCGAACTGGCGGTGCTCGCACAGCGGGCCGAGAACGCCTTCGTCGGCGTGCCCTGCGGGATCATGGACCAGATGGCCTCGATGTGCTGCCGCCCCGGGGCCGCGCTGTTCCTGGACAGCCGGGATCTGACGATGCGTCAGGTGCCCGTCGACCTGGCGGGAGCGGGCCTGGCCCTGCTGGTCCTGGACACCCGGGTGAAGCACGACCTCGGCGACGGCGCCTACGCCGCGCTGCGGGCCGGCTGCGAACGGGCCGCCGCCCTGCTCGGGCTGCCCGCGCTGCGCTCGCTCCAGCCGTCCGGGCTGGCCGACGCGCTCGCCCAACTCCCTTCGGAGCTGGTTCCGTTGGTGCGGCACGTGGTCACCGAGAACGCCCGGGTGGAGGCCGCCGTCGCCCGTCTGGACGCCGGCGACCCCGCCGCGCTCGGCCCGATCCTCACCGCCGGACACGCCTCGCTGCGCGACGACTACCGGGTCTCCTGCCCGGAGACCGACCTCGCCGTCGAGGCCGCCGTGGCCGCCGGCGCCCACGGCGCGCGGATGACCGGCGGCGGCTTCGGTGGCTCGGTCATCGCCCTGGTGGACGCGGACGCGGCCGGACACGTCGCCGCCGAGGTCACCGCCGCGTTCCGCGCGGCCGGGTACGCGGAGCCGCGCACCCTCACCGCCGTCCCGGCGGAGGGGGCGCGCCGGCTCCGCTGAGCTGCCGGCTCCGCCTCCTTCGGCGGGGTCAGGCCTTGTGGGCCGCCGGGCGCTCCGGAGACGCCTCCGCGAGCGCCCGGGTGACCGCCTCGACACCGGCGCGCAGCCCGTAGACCGGGGTGGCCGGCTGCTGGCGCCAGGACTCGTCGATGCCGCCCGCGTCCACGGTGTCGAAGCCCAACTCGTCGACCAGCGTCCGGACCACCCGCTTGGCCGCCTCGTCGTCCGAGGCGACCGGCACGGCCAGCCGCTCCGGGTCGCCCGCCGGGCGCGGACGCTCCAGCAGGTCCTGGGCGTAGGTGCCGTTGAACACCTTCACCACCCGGTGCCCGATGTGCTGCTCCGTCCACCGGCTCTCGGTGAGCCCGCCGTCCTCGATCGCGTCGATCCGGCCGTCGCGCTCCTTCGGGTAGTAGTTGCCGGTGTCGATCACCGCGACGCCCTCGGCGGCGCCGTCCAGCAGCCCGGCGGGCAGGTCCGGCACGTTCTTCAGCGGCACCGTCACCACCACCACCTGTGCCCCGCGGGCGGCCTCGGGGACCGTCACCGCCGTCGCCCCGGTCTCGTCGACCAGCGCCTTGAGCGTCTCCGGGCCGCGGGAGTTCGCCACCGCCACCTCATGTCCGAGCGCGGTCAGCCGCCGCGTCAGGTTGCCGCCGATGTTGCCCGCGCCGATGATGCCGATCTTCATGGGAAGTCCTTCTTCGCGAGTGCCGTAGTGGACCGTCGCCTTGGCCCAACCACCCGGTGATCGCTCCGATTCCCGGTCGGGAGGGCGGTTTTCCGGAGCCGTTCTCCAGAGGTGAATCCCGGAGGGTGGTCCTCCGGGACCCACGGTCGGAACGGGCCTGGTGCCGCCCCGGCGCCGGTCCCGAGGGTGGACGCCATGAACAACATCTCCTCCGCCCCCACCGCCCCCACCGCCCCCGCCGTCCTCGTCACCGGCGGCACCAGCGGCATGGGCTTCGCCACCGCCCGCCACCTCCTCGGCACCGGCGCCCGGGTCGTCATCACCGGCCGCGACGAGGACCGGCTCGCCCGCGCCGCGGCCCGCCTCGACGCCGGCGACCGGCTGCTCACCGTCCGCGCCGACGCCTCCGTACCCGCCGACCTCGCCCGGCTGGCCGACACCGTGGGTGAGCGGTACGGCCGCCTCGACGGGGTCTTCGCCAACGCGGGCGTGGCCGGCTTCCAACCGGTCGGCGAGGTGGCGGAGGCCGAGTTCGACCGGATCGTCGCCACCAACCTCAAGGGCGTGTTCTTCACCGTCCAGCACGCCCTGCCGCTGCTGGACGCCGCCGGCGGCGGATCGGTCGTCCTCAACGCCTCCTGGACCCCGCACCGCGGCCTGCCCGGCGCCGCCGTCTACGCCGCCAGCAAGGCCGCCGTCCTCAGCCTCGCCCGCACCCTCGCCAGCGAACTGGCCGGGCGCGGCATCCGGGTCAACTCGGTCAGCCCCGGCTACATCGTCACCGAGATGTTCCACGCGGCCGTCCCCGACCCGGCCGACCACGAGCCGATCCGCCGCCACGTCCCGCTCGGCCGGCTGGGCACCGCCGAGGACGTCGCGGAGACGGTCGCCTTCCTGCTCTCCGAGCGCTCCTCGTACATCACCGGTCAGGACGTCGTGATCGACGGCGGGCTCGTCCCGGCGTTCCCGTCGCTGACCGGCTGAGTGCCTCTTCGTGCCTGGTCCTGGCAGGACCAGGCACGGCGGCACCCGTCCGGGTGAGAATCCATGACGTGAACCCGAGCAGCGCCCTGAGCGAATTCCTCCGCACCCGCCGCGCCGGCCTGCGCCCCGAGGACGTCGACCTCCCCGACTACGGCGGCCGCCGCCGCGTCGCCGGACTGCGCCGCGAGGAACTCGCCCACCTCGCCGGCGTCAGCGTCGACTACTACACCCGCCTCGAACAGGGCCGCGTCGGCAACCCGTCCGACGCCGTCCTCGACGCCGTCGCCCGCGCCCTGCGCCTCGCCCCCGACGAGTCCGGCCACCTCCACCGCCTCGCCCGCCCCACGCCCAGGCCGCGCCGCCGCCCCGCCGTCCGCCAGCAGCCGCGCCCCTCCCTGCTGCACCTGCTGGAACAGCTCCACCACACCCCCGCCGTGGTGATGGGCCACCGGATGGACATCCTGGCCTGGAACCGCGCCGCCGTCGCCCTGTTCGGCGACTACGGCGCCCTGCCCGTCGAGGACCGCAACATCGCCCGCATCACCTTCCTCGACCCGGCCTCCCGCGAGCTCTACGCCGACTGGGCGGGCTGCGCACGCGAGAACGTCGCCTTCCTCCACCTCGAAGCCGGCCGCCGCCCCGACGACCCCCTGCTCGCCGAACTGGTCGGCCGACTCTGCCTCGGCAGCGAGGAGTTCCGCCAGATGTGGGCCGACCACCCGGTCGCCGACAAGACCTCCGGCCGGAAGTCCTTCCGCCACCCCCTCGCCGGCACGCTCGACCTCGCCTACGACACGCTGCGGCCCGCCGACGACTCCGGACAGGCGCTGGTCACCTACACCGCCGACCCGGGCTCGGCCTCGGACGACGGGCTGCGGGTGCTGCTGTCGTGGGCGGCGTCGGGCTGAGGATGTTGGGCGACCAGGAGCATGTTCTTCCTCGCCAGCATGGTGTCTGGATGGTCCGGTCCAAGAATACGGTCGAGACCCTCTACTGCCTGGCGGAGCATTGTCGTCGCTTGATCCAGGCGTCCAGCACGCCAATAGACAATGCCAAGGTTATTGCTCGTCATCAGGGTATGGGGATGGCCGGTGCCGAGGACGCGTTGGCGGTCGGCGAGGACCTGTTCCTGGAGCCTGACAGCGTTGTCGATGTGTCCAGTATCCAGATAGCTGGCGGCGAGGTTATTGATCGCCATGAGGGTGTAAGGGTGGTCGGTGCCAAGGACGAATAGGAGGTCGGTAAGAACCTGTTCCTGGAGGCTGATGGCGTCCTCGATGCGTCCGGCGCCGGAGTACGTGGCGGCGAGGTTGTTGCGGGCCAGAACGACGGCGGGGTGGTGAGAGTCGTAGTGGCGCTGGAGGTCGGTAAGAACCTGCTCTTGAAGGCTCATCGCCTCGTCGGTGCGTCCGGCCTCCCAACAGGACTGTGCGAGGTTGCCGCGGGCACTGAGAGTGTCACGGTGATTGATGCCCAGGAATCGCTCGCCTGCGGCAGCGAGATTGCCCCAGTACTCCATGCTTGTGGCGTACAAACCCGCATTGACGAGGCTGGTGCCGCAGCGGAACAGAAGCATGTGAATCCCCTGCGGCCGTTGAATCAGGTTGATGGTCTGGTGTCCGGCGAGCACGTCGGTGTTGGCACGGAGCGTTGCGGCCAGGCCTTGCAGGCCGTAATCCTCACTTGGCCACAGTTCGACCAGGGCATCGGCGAGCGCGAGGCCTGCTTGTGCTGCATCAGGACCGGTATCGAGGGCGGCCCGGGCGGTCAGCGCGTGGAGGGTCACCTCGCGGTTCGGGGTATCCGTCAGAGTGACCAGGCTGTAGTTGTGCAACACCGCGAGCGCGTCCAACGCGTCGTTGGCCGTGACTGGCCTGCCGTGAATAGCACTGAGGTGGTGGAGCACTGCCTCGGTGTTCCACAGTTGTTCCGGATGGCCGGCCGGGTCCAGTAGTGCGGTCAGGTGGAGGACGGGCCCGGCGAGGCCGATCGGTTGCTCCAGCGTGGCCGCGTCCAGGGCCAGGAGTAGCGCCGCCGTCACCGGGCCCCGGTAGCCGTCGGCGCCGGTGCGGGCTGGGAGGACGGCGTCCAGATTGCGCGATCGGTCGCGGAAGAGTTCGAGGTAACGGCCGCAGCTGCGGCGGGTGTTGACCATGTAGGCGGCGGCGTGGGCCAGAGCGAGCGGCAGGTGGCCCAGTTCCTCGGCCAGCTCCTCCGCATGCGCGTCGAGGAATCGGGTGCACTTCGCCCGCTCCAGCCGCTCACCCAGGTAGGCGGCCGACTCGGCGGGGGAGTAGGTGCTGACGTCGATGAGCGTCCGGTCGCCGCCGGTGCTGGCGGCGCCCCGGTGGCGGGTGGTGGCGATGACCCGGCCCCGTCCGCCCCGGCTGGTGACGGGCCACAGCTGTTCGGGGGTGTGCTCGGTGGTGTTGTCGAGGACGATCAGCCAGCCGCGCTCGGTGGCGGCGAGGT
>NZ_JBHJSJ010000014.1:48010-50774 GCF_042268845.1 Kitasatospora sp. NPDC056273
GTTCGGCCTCGCCGTTCGCTCCGGGTACGCGGAGTTCCACGGCGGCCCGGGCGTACAGGTCGGTGACGGCGGAGGGCTCGGCGGCGTCGGCCCACAGGATCAGGTCCGTGCCCGCCTCGATGGCCTCGCGCGCGTAGTGCGCCGCGAGTTGCGACTTGCCGACGCCCCCGCCGCCTGCCAGTACCTGGCTGAGCACGACCGTCCCGTACTGCCCCCGAGCCGCGTCGATCTCCCGTCGCAACTCCTCGCGGGGCTGGAAGGCCGTCGCCTTCGGCGGGATCCGCCCGATCACCACCGGCCACTCCACCGGGGCGGTCGGCGCCGCATACTGGTGGACGGTCATCTCGCCCGCCTGGAAGGCGCTGCCGTGCACGGTGGCGCTGCCGTCGATCCCGTTCCTGACCTGCCAGCCCTGCACCTGCTCGCCCCCACCGCCCGGCGTGTTGAATGGCCTCCATTATGGGCGAGGCCTTGACCTTCGCTGATGGGTCTTGGAGACCTACACCGCCGACCCGGGCTCGCCCTCGGACGACGGGCTGCGGGTGCTGCTGTCGTGGGCGGCGTCGGGCTGAGATTCCCGGGTGAACGTGATGAGGTTCTCCCTGGCCTGCTCGCTGTCCGGATGGTCTGGTCCGAGCACGCGGTCGAAACCCGTCACTGCCTTGTGCAACATTTCCGCCGCCTTCTCCTCGAGGCCGGCGTACCAGTAGGTGGCGCCGAGGTTGTTGCAGGCTATGAGGGTGCTGGGATGGTCGTCGCCGAGAACGCGTTGACGGTCGGCGAGGACCTGTTCTTGGAGGCCGATGGCCTCATCGATGCGTCCGGTCTCCGAGTAGGTGGCGCCGAGGTTGTTTCGGGCTACGACGGTGTCGGGATGGTCGTCGCCGAGAACGCGTTGACGGTCGGCGAGGACCTCTTCCTGGAGGCTGATGGCCTCATCGGCGCGTCCGGCTTTCCAGTAGATCGCGGCGAGGTCGCTGCGAGCCATCAGGGTGTCGGGGGCGTCGTAGCCGAACCAGTCTTGATGGTCAGCGTGCGCCTGTTCCGCAAGGCGGATGGCGTTGTCGATGTCCCCGATCTTCGAGTACGACTGCGCGAGGTTAAGACGGGAGGTGAGGACATCCGGGTGGTCATCACCGAGAATCCGCTCGCCTGAGGCGGCGAGGCTGCTCCAGTACTGAACGCTGCTGGTGTACAGGCCTGCCTGGATGAGGCTTGTCCCGTAGCGGAACAGAAGCGCGTGGATACCCGGCCAGGGGTGGATCAGGTGGGTGACGTCGTGCCCAGTGAGTACATCGGTGTTGGCCCGTAGAGCTGCTGCCAGATCCATCGCGTCAAAATCCGCACATGGCCACAGCTCGTGGAGGGCACCAGCGGCCGTCAGGACAGCCAGATGTGTTTCGGGACCGAGGTTCATGGCTGCCCGGGCGGTGAGCGCATGCAGTGTCACTTCCCGGTGGGCGGTCTCGGCGAGGGTGACGAGGCTGTAGTTGTGCAGCACTGCGAGCGCCTCCAGCGCGTCGTCGGCCTCGACCGGTGTTCCGCCAACGTCGCTGAGGTGGTTCAGCACCATCTCGGTGCTCCACAGCTCCTGCGGATGACCGGCTGGGTCAAGCAGTGCCGCCAACTGGAGGACCGGCCCAGCGAGTCCGACCGGCTCCTCCTGCTGTGCCGCGTCCAGGGCCAGGAGCAGTGTGGCCGTCACCGGGCCCTGGTAGCCGTCGGCGCCGGTGCGGGCGGGGAGGACGGTGTCCAGGCTGTGTGAGTGGTCGCGGAAGAGTTCGAGGTAACGGCCGCAGCTGCGCCGGGTGTTGACCATGTAGGCGGCGGCGTGGGCCAGCGCGAGTGGCAGGTGGCCCAGTTCCTCGGCGAGCTCGGCCGCGTGTTCGTCGAGGAAGCGGGCGCATTTCGCGCGCTCCAGCCGTTCGCGCAGGTAGGCGGCCGACTCGGCGGGGGAGTACGTACTGACGTCCACCAGCGCCCGGTCGCCGCCTGTACTGGCCGCTCCCCGGTGGCGGGTGGTGGCGATGACCCGTCCGCGTCCGCCCCGGCTGGTGACGGGCCACAGCTGTTCGGGGGTGTGCTCGGTGGTGTTGTCGAGGACGATCAGCCAGCCGCGCTCGGTGGCGGCGAGCCAGGCCAGGAAGCGCTCGGCGTCCTGTTCGGCCTCGCCGTTCGCTCCGGGTACGCGGAGTTCCACGGCGGCCCGGGCGTACAGGTCGGTGACGGCGGAGGGCTCGGCGGCGTCGGCCCACAGGACCAGGTCCGTGCCCGTCTCGACGGCCTCGCGCGCGTAGTGCGCCGCGAGTTGGGACTTCCCGACGCCCCCGCCACCCGCCAGCACCTGGCTGAGCACGACCGTCCCGTACTGCCCCCGAGCCTCGTCGATCGCCTCCCGCAGCTGCTCCCGGGGCTGGAAGGCGGTCGCCTTCGGCGGAATCCGCCCGATCACCACCGGCCACTCCACCGGGGCGGTCGGTGCCGCGTACTGGTGGAAGGTCATCTGCCGGGCCTGCTGCACGCTGCCGTGCACGGTGGCGCTGCCGTAGATGCCGTTCCTGACCTGCCCGTCCTGCACGTGCCCGCCCCCACCGCCCGACCCGCTGAACCGGCCTCCATTATGGGAGCCGGAAACGGCGCTGCCGTGGGGGGCGGGGGGGGGGGGGGGGGGGGGGGGGGGGGGGGGGGGGGGGGGGGGGGGGGCCGGGGGGGCGGGGGCCGGGGGGGGGGACATGGGGGTGGACCCCCCGGGTGTTATAAAAAA